>JACQOU010000339.1 GCA_016207775.1 Deltaproteobacteria bacterium | reverse complement strand
GGATACATACGGTGGCCACGGTGCGCACGGCGGCGGAGCTTTCTCAGGAAAGGATCCCACAAAGGTGGATCGCTCAGCCTCTTATATGGCTCGGTACATAGCGAAAAACATAGTTGCAGCGGGACTGGCAAAAAAGTGTCTCGTGCAGCTGGCATACGCCATAGGCATTGCTGAACCGGTTTCCGTGATGATTGATGACTACGGCACCGGAACCGTTGCCACACAAAAATTATCCGCAGCAGCAAGAGAAGTGTTCGGCCTTAAGCCAGCGGAGATTATAAGAACGCTGGACTTGGCCCGGCCCATTTACGAAGAGACCGCTTCTTACGGGCATTTCGGTCGGACCTCTTCCAAAGGTTTCACATGGGAAAAACTCGACCGAGTCGACGCTCTAAAAGCGCTCATAAAATAACGGGGAGAAAACAAATGGTAAACTCGGACGTTAAAGACATATCCTTAGCAGCTAAAGGAAAACTTCGCATTGAATGGGCGTGGAAAACCATGCCTGTTTTGGCCTCTATCGAGACGCGCTTTGCAAAAGAAAAACCCCTGAAGGGAGTGCGTCTTGCAGCTTGCCTGCACGTAACCACTGAAACAGCCAATTTGGCGAGAGTGCTTAAGGCTGGAGGAGCCGAGGTGGCCGTTTGTGCTTCTAATCCCCTCAGCACACAAGACGATGTTGCAGCCGCAATAGTGAAAGAATATGGAATTTCATGCTACGCCATCAAAGGTGAAAACCACGAAACGTATTACGAGCATATCCGTAAGACGCTTGCCCTGGAACCGACGGTAACAATGGACGATGGAGCGGACCTGGTTTCCACCATTCATAAAGATTATAAGCAACTCATTCCAAAAATACTGGGTGGCACCGAAGAAACCACTACCGGCGTCATCCGCTTGAAAAGTATGGCTGCCGAAGGTGTGTTGAAATATCCCATTCTCGCTGTCAATGATGCGGACACCAAGCATCTTTTCGATAACCGATACGGAACGGGCCAAAGCACGGTGGACGGCATTGTGCGTGCCACGAACCGTTTGATGTCGGGCAGTTATTTTGTGGTGGCTGGTTATGGCATGTGCGGAAAAGGCGTTGCCATGAGAGCGTCCGGAATGGGAGCACATGTCATTGTGACTGAAGTTGAGCCAGTAAGAGCTCTGGAAGCTGTGATGGACGGCTATAGTGTCATGCCGATGGATGAAGCGTGTGCATTGGGTGATATCTTCTGCACAGTCACGGGGGATATCCACGTGATTCGGTCTGAGCATTTTCTCAAAATGAAAGACGGCGCAATCGTATCAAATGCAGGGCACTTCAACGTCGAATTGGACTTGGCAACTTTGGATAAACACACAAAAAGCAAGCGCACCATTCGAGACTTCGTTGAGGAGTTCACCCTGACGAATGGACGCTCAATCTACGTGTTGGGCGATGGAAGACTCATTAACTTGGCAGCTGCCGAGGGTCATCCTTCCAGCGTAATGGACATGAGCTTTGCAAACCAGGCCCTTGGAACTGAATATGTCGTAAAAAACCACAAAAAGCTGGAGAAAAAAGTTTACACCATCCCAGCTGAAATTGACCGCGAGATTGCAAGACTCAAGCTGGTCAGCATGGGCATCCACATTGATACCTTGACTGCCGAACAGCAGAAATATCTCGGAGCCTGGGAACACGGAACATAAGAAACCAGTGCTCTGCCCGGAAAGAGCATTAGCATCCGTCCCGCGTTACCCCTTGGAAGCTTTGACCCGCTCTTCGGGTCTGACTTTGCTTGGTTGCTGAATTTTCTTTTGCTCTTCCTCACACTCGATCTCCAGATCGATGAGCAACTCGTCACATCTCATGCATACGAGCTTGTTGTTTAAAACGAATTCGGATTTGCCCTTACCACACACCGAACATTTACACATACGCCCTCCCCCAAGACAGGATACATGCTCTTTATAAACCCAAGGATTCGTCTTTTTTACTTGATGGCGTCTGCGGAATCGTCTTCATTGTAGTCTTTTTCGAGGGGCTGGATCAACTGTAGAAGATTAGTCAGTCGTTCACTGAGAGAATACACAGCGGTCACGGTGTATTAGTGCGAGGTAGAGGGCTGAATAACTGGCTGTTCAGCTGGTAATGTCGGTACTTCCGGTTTAACTTGGTCAGGAGGCACAACAAACGCCTGTTCCATGAGAGCATGTCTGAGTACTTGGTCCATATGAGTAATCTCAATAATCTGCAGTCCTTTTAGAATGTTTTTTGGAATATCCTTTAAGTCCTTCAAGTTCTCGGTGGGTATCAAAACCGTTTTCACTCCACCCCTGTGAGCCGCAAAGATTTTTTCTTTTAATCCCCCGATGGGAAGAACATTTCCTCGAAGCGTAATTTCGCCCGTCATGGCGATGTCTTTGCTCACAGGTTTTCCGGTCAAGGCGCTTACAATCGCCGTTGCCATCGTGATACCTGCCGACGGACCGTCTTTTGGAATGCCACCCTCAGGCACATGGATGTGCAGATCAATCTTCTGGTAAAAATCCAGCGCTAAGCCCAGCAACTTAGCCCGCGATCGAACGTAACTCATGGCTGCCTGTGCAGATTCCTGCATCACATCTCCGAGCTTTCCCGTAACGGTAAGCTTTCCCTTCCCAGGCATTTGAGCCACTTCGATGGTGAGCAGATCGCCCCCCGTTTCAGTAAATGCAAGCCCGTTACAGAGACCGATCTCGGAACGTTCCTCTTTTTTCTGATAGCGATATTTTTCCGGACCCAGCAGCTGCTGAACCTTTTTCGGACTTACAACGACCTTATTTTTCTTGCCTGATTTTCTTGCAAACTGCCGCGCAGTCTTCCTGCAAATAGATGCAATTTCCCTTTCAAGGCTTCGAACACCAGCCTCCCTGGTGTAATGCCGTACTAGCGTCTGAATCGTCGGGTTTGAAATCATAAGTTTTTTCTCGTCCAACCCATGACGTGTGACCTGCTTTGGAATCAGATGGCGAATCGCTATCTGCGTTTTTTCTTCCTCGGTATAGCCAGAAAGCGGAATTACCTCCAAGCGATCGAGCAGGGGCCAAGGAATCGTATGCTGTGAGTTCGCAGTCGTTATGAACATGGTGCTCGATAAGTCGTATTCAACTTCCAAGTAATGATCAGAGAAAAATTTATTCTGTTCGGGATCCAGCACTTCCAGAAGAGCGCTGCTTGGATCTCCACGAAAATCCGTGCTCATTTTGTCCACTTCGTCTAACAAAATGACTGGGTTGATCGTCCCAGCCCGTTTCATAGACTGGATAATCTTGCCTGGCATCGCTCCAATATAAGTACGACGATGGCCCCGAATCTCCGCCTCATCACGTACCCCGCCGAGTGATATTTTTACAAAACTTCTCCCAATCGATCGTGCAATGGATCGCGCTAGCGACGTCTTCCCAACTCCGGGCGGACCCACGAGACAAAGGATCGGTCCCTGCATTTTTTCTACGAGACTCTGAACCGCCAAATGTTCGAGAATTCGTTCTTTCACTGTCTTTAGCCCATAATGATCCTCATCTAAGATCCGCTCGGCCGCCTCAACATCAATTTTATCCTCAGATCTTTCGGACCACGGAAGCCCAATGAGCCAATCCAGATAGTTGCGCACGACGGTCGCCTCTGCTGACATCGGCGACATCATTTTAAGTTTCTTGAGTTCAGACCGTGCTTTCTTGGTGGCTTCTTCAGACATTCCTTTCCGTTTGATTACTTTTTCCAACTCGAAAAGTTCATTCTTAAACTCATCCCGCTCTCCCAACTCTTTCTGAATCGCCTGCATTTGCTCATTGAGGTAGTACTCTTTCTGCGAGCGCTCCATCTGCTTTTTGACTCGAGTGCGAATTTTCTTCTCCATCTGGAGAATTTCTATTTCGCCTTCGAGAAGCGCGAACAGCCTCTCAAGCCGCTTACAGGCTTCAGTCAGTTCCAGCAATTTCTGCTTTTCTTCGAGCTTAATATTGAGGTGCGGGATAATCGTGTCTGCAAGCTTTCCGGAGTCCTCAATGGAAAGAACAGACATGAGCAGTTCTGGTGGAATGCGTTTGTTTAGCTTCACGTACGATTCGAAAGTGGCCTTAATACTTCTGACAAGCGCCTGAGCCTCAACGGGAGAACCTACTGTCTCGCCCAAAATTTCGACTTCAACCCGAAACAGACTGTCGGTACTTCCAAACCGGGTAATTCGAACTCTGTTGACCCCCTCGACCAAAACCTTAAGAGTGCCGTCTGGCAGGCGCAAAAGCTGAATGATATTCGCGAGCGTTCCTACAGGAAAAATATCTTTCTCTTCTGGATTGTTGTTCTGAGCTTTCTTTTGCGCGGAAAGTACAATTTGCTTCTTTGAAGCCATTGCCTCTTCCAAGGCGTGAATGGACTTTTCCCTCCCCACAAATAAAGGAACTACCATGTGAGGAAAAACGATAATGTCCCGGAGGGGAAGAAGGGGATAAGCTTTCGACTCATCCGATTTTTTTATCATTTATTGTGACCTCCATGGAAAAAACCACGTATAAATGAAATTATATCATTGCATCGAAAATCTGACGTATGCATCGCCCTATTCTCCGCATCGCATTATATAAGGATCAAACACCGGAAGCTCAATTTGTCCACTACTTCTCCGAAGCGTCACTTTTCTGCTAGTACTTAGGCAGATTCCGCTTTCTTACCAAAGTTGCCGGAAGCCATTTCCTCTGGAGTTGCTAAAGAAAGCTCAGGCTTTGCTCCAGAACTAATCACTTCCTCGGTCACCATGCATTCTTTTACGTTGGGGATGGATGGAAGCTCATACATGATGTCCAGCATGGAATGTTCCAATATTGCCCGAAGTCCCCTTGCTCCAGTTTTGGATTTAAGGGCATCCTTAGCAATTGTATTGAGGGCTCCTTCCGTAAATTTTAATTTTACGTTCTCGTACTCAAACAGTTTTTGGTACTGTCGAATAATTGCATTTTTAGGTTCCGTGAGGATTCGTACAAGAGCGTGTTCATCCAATTCATCCAAAGTCGCCGTAACCGGAAGCCTCCCAACGAATTCGGGAATCATTCCAAAACGCAGCAGATCTTCGGGCTGAACCTTATGAAGTGGATTATGCTTGGCTCTCTCCTTTTCGGACCGCAGTTCAGCGCCAATACCCATACTCCTCTTGTGCATCCGGCCTTCTACTATCTTGTCCAGGCCCACAAAAGCACCTCCGCAAATGAAAAGGATGTGCGTCGTATCTATTTGAAGAAATTCCTGTTGCGGATGCTTCCTGCCACCCTTGGGAGGCACATTGGCACGCGTGCCTTCAAATATCTTTAAAAGTGCCTGCTGAACACCCTCCCCGGAAACGTCGCGAGTGATAGAGGGGTTTTCGCCTTTGCGAGCAATTTTGTCGATTTCATCGATATAAACAATTCCTTTTTGCGTCTTTTCTATGTCGTAATCGGCATTTTGGAGAAGATATAGAATGATGTTTTCCACATCTTCACCCACATAGCCCGCTTCTGTCAGGGTGGTCGCATCCACTATTGTAAATGGCACTTTCAGTAGCTTCGCGAGTGTTTGCGCCAGCAATGTTTTCCCGCTACCGGTCGGCCCGATTAAAAGAATGTTACTCTTTTGTAACTCAACATCCGGTTGGTGGCTGTGGTGTTTGCTCGTGCTGATCCTTTTGTAGTGATTGTGTACCGCAACGGAGAGCGTCTTTTTCGCTCTTTCTTGACCAATGACATAATCATCAAGGACCTGCTTGATTTCGGTTGGCTTTGGGATCTTGGTTGCACCTGCCCGAATGTCCTCCTTCTCAGCTTCCTCTGCAATGATGTCATTACACAGCTCAATACATTCATCGCAGATATGTACTGTCGGACCGGCAATCAGCTTTTTGACTTCTCTTTGACTTTTGCCGCAGAAACTACAAACCAGGTTCCCGAAACTATCACTATCTCGCCGGCTCATAGGGAAAACCTCCTTGATGCTGCTCTAGCTAAGGTTGAACTCATGAACGTTCTCCCTTCTCAGCCTTATGTGATTTTGCCCGCTCTAAAATCAAATTATCCACAAGGCCATACGCTTTAGCTTCATCCGCAGACATATACCGATCTCGGTCCGTATCTTTTTCTATTTTCTCATATGGCTGCTGTGTATGGCGCACTAAAATATGGTTTAACTTTTCTTTAAGCAATAAAATCTGCTTGGCTTGGATCGCAATGTCGGTAGCCTGGCCTTGCACACCCCCAAGAGGCTGATGAATCATGATCTGGGAATGAGGTAAAGCATGCCGCTTGCCCTTGGTACCAGCGGCAAGAAGAATGGCTCCCATGCTAGCGGCAAGCCCCGTACAGTACGTTGCAATGTTAGGCCGAATGTACTGCATCATGTCGTATATTCCGAGTCCGGCGGATACGCTCCCACCCGGTGAATTCACATAAAGGTGAATGTCGGCCTCGGGGTCTTCCGATTCAAGAAAAAGCAGCTGAGCAATCACCAAATTTGCAATTGCATCATCAATGGCAGTTCCAATGAAAATAATCCGTTCCTTCAAAAGCCGGGAATAGATATCGAAACTTCGTTCGCCCCTTGGCGTCTGCTCAATGACCACAGGGACAAGATAGCCGAGAGGATTGCCTGGAAGTTTTTCATCAGGCAATTTTTCATAGCCTTTAGCAATAGAATAGAGGCGAGACATTGGGGGTACCTCCTTTATTCTTTTAACTCAAGCCACTCGTTACTGACAAGACCCGTCACAAAACTTTGGTCGGCACTACTAATTTTTCCTCAACTTTTACGTAAACTTCGCGTGCTTGATTAGGAAATCAAATACTTGGTCAGTCAAAATCTCATCACGAAGTTGCTCACTCACGCCACGCCCAGACAGCAACTTCTCTGTTTCGTCAACCGTTCTATTGAGTTGTGTTGCAATCGTTTGAACTCTTTCTTTGTATTTTTTATCGTCGACAGATAGGTTTTCAAGCACGGCAATTTGTTTTAAAATAAGTGAACTCTTAACCAGGTATTCTGCTCTTTTCCGTAAACTTTGAACCTCTTCTTGGGTCAAAGCTTCGCTCGGCTGCCCCTGCTTTGATCGCTCATCCGTTAACCATTGTTCCAACTTCTGGGATTGTGCTTCAACAAGCGAACTCGGAGCTTCAAATGGGTTCTGGTCGATCAGAAATTCAACCGCCTTATTTTGGTGTTGACGACGAATCTGCGCCTCTTTTGATGCCCGAATCTCCTCCTTGATACGATTTTTCAAATCTTCCAGCGTCTCACCCTTGTTCAACTCAGAAGCAAGGGTATCATTAAGCTCGGGCATGGTTTTTTTCTTCAGCTCAACCAAGTGACAGTCAAACACAGCGCGCTGTCCAGCCAGCTCCTTCTCGCGATAATCCGACGGAAAAGTTGCCTCAATTCTTCTCTTTTCGCCGACCTGCATGTCCATAACACCCGCTTCAAGTTCAGGTAAAAGAACTCCGCTGCCCACTTCAACACTAAACATCTTTGCCGGCTCTCGTTTGGATAAATCGGATAAAAGAGTGTAACCAGCCTCTATAGAGGCTATCAGTCCTTTTTCTGGTTTAGTCTCTGCTGCGGGCTCAATAACAGCCAGCCTTTCACGTATCTGCGCCAAAGTCTTGGTCACCTCATCTTCGGTAACCTCGATCGGTACACTGTTGAGTGGAATGGCCTGATAGTTCTTAAGAGTAAGTTCAGGCTCGACTTCAAATTCTGCCTCGTAAGCAAAGGGACTGCCTTCAGCTAAAGGCGTGCCTTTGAATTCAATTTTTGGCCGGCTAATCGGAGATAAGTTTTTCTCTTTAAGCGCTTCAGTCAACGAGTGTTCGAGAAGATGGCTAACGAGATCTCGCTTAATTTCACCCGCATACTTTTGACGCACAAGATTGATTGGGGCTTTTCCGGGTCGAAAACCTGGTATTCTGGCAGCATGAACATACTTTCGTGTGGTTTCGCGCTCGTGCTGTTCCACCTGTTCAGGGGACACTTCTATCGTCAAACGGATGCGTGTATTGCTGAGTTGATCAACTTGTTTCACGCCAGACGGTGAACCGTCAGCTAGAGCATTTTCTGATTGCACTTTCCTCTCCATCCCTCACTCGTCGGTGTTTACCACGCATTTTATTTCTGGCAAAGGATATTAACTGTTCGTGCTGATTTTTTTACTCTCGGTAAGCCCAGAATTTACCTCAGCTACGCAGCCTTTCCCTTTACCCAACGAAAGCAAAAATATCAAACTTACGCCTATTACAATTGCAGAATCAGCCACATTGAAGGCTGGCCAATGGTAGACTTCTTTCCAATGGAAATCTAGGAAATCGATAACAAACCCAAAGCGCAATCGATCGATCAGGTTGCCAACGGCACCCGAGAGAATAAGGCTGAGTGCCATCGCCGTCATCTTCTGGTCCCTGGAAAGACGTATAAATAAGACCACAATAACAAACATCGCAATGATGGGAACCGCAATGAAGAACGGCTCCCGAAGAATTGCCGGTGCTTTCTGAAACAAACCAAAGGCGGCCCCTGTGTTGCGAACATACGTTAGGGCGAAGAATTCATCGAATATAGGAAGCGATTCACCCCAACGGAATCGACTGTGCACTAAATGTTTGGTGTATTGATCCAAAACCAAAATAATCGTAACCACAACACTCAAAATACCGTATTTGGAGTACTTCGATGCCATTTTAACTAACCCAATTGTCTGACCCTGTCCTGCATCAGGGTGGTAAGAAACATTATCAAGACACCAATAATAATAGCGAAATCTGCAACGTTTGATGGGGGGAGATGGAAAATATTCCCCCAGTGAACATCCAAAAAGTCGATGACATAACCGTGGTGTATTCTATCAATTAGGTTACCGACAGCGCCACCCAAAATCGACGTAAGAGCAATGGATGTCATCATCTGGTTATCTTGCAACTTAATAAAAATTAGGACGATAAGAATTAAAGCAAAAATTGGAACGCCAATAAAAAACACATCTTTGAGCGGCTCCGGCACCCGATGGAACAGGCCAAAAGCAAAGCCGGAATTCGGAACATATCTTAATGAGAGAAATGGTTCCGCAAGAGAAATCGAACCGCCTTCCAAGTTCATTTTCACCAAATGCTTTGTCAGTTGATCCAGGCATAGAATGAGCCCACTTAAAGAAAAAAGAATAAGATATTTTCGCTTCATCAGTAGGGCTAGGAACTCATCGAAGCCAAAAAGTCCTTGTTGGTCTTGCTCGACATAATTTTATCCAGCAAGAACTCCATGCTATCGACAACATTCATGGGTTGCAGAACCTTTCGTAAAATCCACACTCTGTTAAGAACCTCTCTATCGAGCAACAGCTCCTCTTTTCGCGTGCCAGACTTATTAATATCAATGCACGGAAATATTCTCTTCTCCATGAGCTTTCTATCCAACGCAATTTCCAAGTTGCCGGTGCCCTTAAACTCTTCAAATATTACTTCGTCCATACGGCTACCCGTATCGATCAGGGCCGTCGCAATAATGGTGAGGCTGCCGCCATTCTCTATGTTTCTGGCAGCACCAAAGAAACGTTTCGGCTTATGCAAGGCATTGGAATCCACGCCGCCTGACAATATCTTACCACTTGGTGGAACCACCGTATTGTAAGCTCGCGCCAAGCGTGTAATGCTATCGAGCAAGATCACAACATCCTTCTTGTGCTCAACCAACCTTTTGGCTTTTTCAATGACCATCTCCGCAACCTGAACATGGCGTGTGGCCGGCTCATCAAACGTTGAGCTTACTACTTCACCATCGACGTTCCTTTCCATGTCGGTCACTTCTTCTGGACGTTCGTCAATGAGCAACACAATAAGGACAACTTCCGGATGGTTGTGCGTAATGCTATTAGCAACTTCCTGAAGGAGCATTGTTTTACCTGCCCGGGGAGGCGAAACAATCAGACCCCTCTGACCTTTTCCTATAGGTGTCAGTAAATCGATTATGCGCGTGGAATATTTTTTTGGATCACACTCCAGATTAAAACGTTCAGACGGATAAACCGGAGTCAGGTTATCAAACAAAATCTTTTCACGGGCGACTTCAGGATCTTCAAAATTAACCCGCTCAACTTTAAGAAGCGCGAAATACCGTTCGGAATCCTTGGGAGGACGAATTTGTCCTTCAACGGTGTCACCGGTTCGAAGCATAAAACGCCGAATTTGCGACGGAGAAACATAAATATCGTCGGGACCAGGAAGGTAATTGTAGTCGGGCGCCCGCAAGAAACCAAAGCCATCGGGCAGCGTCTCAAGCACTCCTTCACCGTAAATTTGGCCATTTTGCTCGGTCTGTGCCTGCAAAATTGCAAAAATCAATTCCTGGCGACGCAACCCTCCCGGCGATTCCACGCCCAGTGTGCGGGCTGTTTCGGTTAACTCCGAGATCGGCTTTTCCTTTAACTCCTTTAAATGCATACGCTTACCACCTCAAGTCCATTTACGTTTTCAATGTAATTTTTTTTTCATTTTAAGTACGGCAAGATACTTTTTGTGCATGGTCTTCGACCGAGCCCAGCTCAGTCATCCGAATTGTTGAGTTGCGTTTTACCCCCTACGGGCAACCTCGATTACCATCTGAATACAGGGCTTCTCAAGAGTGCGTAAATCTCTTCAACATTAATGAAAGGACGCATGGTGTGTCAATAGGCAGATTTTAGAGTGGGCCCTAAAATCAAATCCCGAAGGCAAATAGCCTGAAGGATCTCGCTGCGGCGCCCCGCTCTCAAACCACAATCAAAGGCACGTGAGCCGCAATCCTAAAGACCTAAAATGAGACCTAAAATGTTGGGAAAATCTTATTACGCGTTGCTTTTAACTTTCTTTACGCGGGTGGCCTGCGGGCCTTTTGGGCCCATAGTCATATCAAACTCTACTTCCTGACCCTCGGTCAGTGACTTGAAACCTTCACCTTCAATTGCTGAAAAGTGGACAAAAACGTCTGCTCCCCCCTCCTGCTCAATAAATCCATACCCCTTATTGTCATTGAACCACTTCACAAACCCAGTAGGCATAAAAAAATTCCTCCTTAATGCTAATGACTCAGTTTCCCTGTTCCTCTAATTGTTGGTGGGTGCAGAGTCGAACGCCTTCCCCAATGTTTCCACTTAAGTTTATGATAACCGCACACAAATTTGTGTCAAGCAACTCGATTGACAAGGATCGTCACTAAGTTATACTAATTATAGAACTATTTGTCCTGCCCTCGTCGCAAACACTATGCTTCTAAATAAATCTGCATCGCAAGGGCCCGCTTCTCCGTCGATAAACAAGGGTTCTGTACTGTGGCAGGAAACCCGACGATTGTTGTGCTTGGGTGCTGCACTCTTTATTTGCATGGCCCTGCTCAGCTATCGGCCGAGCGATCCTTCGTGGTCAACTTTTTCTTCTCAAGACCTGGCGTTTGGTAACTGGATGGGTCGCACAGGTGCCGCGCTATCCGACCTATTGTTTCAGCTTCTCGGTCTAGCTGCTTTCACTGCGCCGGTACTGGTTGCATTTTTCGCCTTTAGAAAAAGCAGACCTCTCAGCAAGAAGGTGGAAGGTGCCGGTATTTTGGTGCTGGTTCTGGCTATCAGCTCTTTGCTGTGTGGCCTACTGGAAGGCGTTTCTCTACCGTGGGGAATGAGCAAGCCGGGTGGACTGGTTGGCCACTTTTTCCACTCGAGCTTCGTAGCAGCGACCAGCCGAATGGGTAGCTTATTGATCAGTAGTCTTGCCTTATTGATCGCTATTATTGCAGTCTTTCAATGGCAGCTTTTCAGCCACATGGTCAGCGTATCCAAACGCCTTTACGATTTCGCTTTCCGCTTGTTACGAAAACTCATTGAGACCCTACCGTCCTGGAGCAAACGCTTTAAGAAAGAAGCCGCGCCCAAAATTACAACCATTACCGAAACAGAGCCTGTAATGGCCACTGCCCCAATCCCGCGTGAAGCTCAAATCGAACTCAAGTGTCTGCCCGTCGCCAAAGAGGGCTCCTTTGCACAGGCCCCTTTCTCGATGACCGAGGAACCTTTTTGCCAAAACGGAATTCTTCAATTAAAGCCAACGACCACAGAACGTCCGAGCGAAACCAAAGCTCAAAAACCTGTACACAGAGCGAAGAAACACCAGGATTTTCAGTTGCCTAATATCTCACTGCTTTCCGGAAGAGCTGAAAGCAAGGTCAAGTCAGTCGACAGAGGATGGTTCGTGGAAAAAGCCAATATCCTGGTCCAGAAACTTAAAGATTTTGGAGTGGATGGGGAGGTGGTCAACATATCACCCGGGCCCGTCATTACCGTCTATGAGTTCAAGCCGGCAAGCGGGGTGAAAATTAAAGAGATTGCAAATTTGTCTGACGATTTGACGTTAGCGCTGAGCGTGTTAAGCGTCCGCATCGTCGCGCCCATTCCGGGAAAACCTGTCGTCGGAATTGAAATTCCCAGTCCACATCGCGAGATGGTGTTTTTTAAGGACATGATCCAGGAAACACCGTTCTACAATAGTGACGTCAAATTGCCTATTTTACTGGGACGGCTGGCATCCGGAGAACCAGTTGCAGCCGATCTGGCGTCCATGCCCCATCTGTTAATTGCTGGGACAACAGGAACAGGTAAATCCGTCTTTGTGAATACCTTGATTGGAAGCCTCTTGTACCGGTTTTCACCCGTTCAACTTCGTTTGCTGCTGGTCGACCCCAAAATGGTTGAATTGTGCCATTACGAAGGGATTCCTCATCTGTTATTGCCCGTTGTAGTGGATTCGAAAAAAGCTGTGCTCGCGCTTCGCTGGACTGTCGATGAGATGGAGCGCCGATATAACCTAATGCATGAGTTTGGCGTCCGCCATGTCGATGTCTATAACGCTCGGATTAGCGAAATTCCCAAAGACGATCTGCCGGAAGGTTACCAACACCTTCCCTACATCGTCGTCGTAATCGACGAGTATGCAGACCTGATGGCTGTGGTACCCAAGGAGGTCGAGCTTTCGATTGCTCGATTGGCCCAAAAGGCAAGGGCAAGCGGCATCCATCTGGTGCTGGCCACACAAAGACCCTCAACGGATGTTGTCACCGGCACCATTAAGGCGAATTTCCCTTCACGCATATCCTTTCGTGTCGCCTCCTCTGTCGATTCCAAAACTATTTTGGACAGAACAGGAGCCGATAGACTTTTGGGAAACGGCGATCTCCTATTTCATTCTGCGGGCTTTACGACGCTGAAACGGATGCAGGGACCCTTTATTTCTGATGAGGACATCGAACGAGTTGTCGAATTTCTCAAAGAGCAAGGACAACCCGAATACGACGAAAGTATCCTTCAGCCAAGAGAGGATGAGAACGAACAACAGGAATTTTATTCTGACGGCCGAGACGATGAACGTCTCTATAGCGCAGCCGTGCGCTTGGTCACCGAGCGAGGTGAAGCAAGCATTTCCCTTATCCAACGGCATTTAAGAATTGGTTACAACCGCGCAGCCACTTTGATGGAACAGCTCGAAAAGCAGGGTGTGGTCGGCCAATCTCAAGGCCCCGTCAAACGTCGGACCGTCCTTCTGAATACCTGATAACTTACAGTGTGCTATAGTTCTACCCTATGCGAGTTATCGTCTTTACTTTGATCCATGGCCTGCTCATTGCCGGATTAGCAACCCCCCCCAAGCATAAGGCCAATTTCAATGATTTTCTGGCGGCCGTTGAAAAAGATTGGGACTCAAAGCAGACTATTGAAGCTGCTTATACCCAAACAATCTACTCAAAAAGGTTGGGGAATCGCGATATTACCAAGGGCAAAATATTAATCAAAAAGCCCAACAAATTGAGATGGGAATGCCACACGGACTCTACCCTTGAAATCATTAACGGAAAAAAGTTTATTCACGCCAAACCAAACAAACGAAGAGGAACAGTCGCAGTTGATATTTATAAGGACATATCAAAAAGAACAGATATGAGTCTCCTTGGCTTTCTTTCATCAAAGGGTGAGTTTAAAAAACATTACAATATTCAGCCCGTTTCGGAAAATTCTCAGTCTGTGACTTTCAAGCTGATACCCAAAGGAACCTCGAGTGAGCCTTTGGTTGCACAAATTGCAAAAGAAAGCTATGTTCTGCTCTCTTTAACGACGGATACGGTTGATTCCAGCTCAAGAATCGACTTTACGGACACGAAAGCAAATGGTCCGCTGAATGACAAACTCTTTGAATATGAGCCGCAAAAGAACGATGTCGTTCGTTATATGTAAGGAGAACCATAGGAGGAAAAATGCCCTCGTTTGACATTGTGGTCACAGTTAACCAACAGGAAGTTGATAATGCTGTAAATCAGGCACAGAAGGAACTTGCTCAAAGGTACGACTTTAAAGGAAGTAAAAGCAAAATCGAATGGGATAAGAAAGAGCTCATCACACTCGTGGGCGATGACGAGTTTAAACTTAAAGCAGTTGTCGATATCCTACAGTCCAAGCTTGTAAAACGGGGGGTTTCCATCAAGAACCTGACCTACGGCACCCTGGAACCGTCGTTTGAGGGCACTGTTCGTCAGAAGATTACTCTCCAACAAGGCATTCCTTCAGAAAAGGCAAAGGCTATCATCAAGCTCATTAAAGACTCAAAGGCTAAAGTCCAATCTCAGATTCAGGACGAACAGGTTCGAGTGACAGGGAAAAAAAGAGACGACCTTCAGGAAGTGATTGGGATGGTCCGAAAAATAGACCTGGGGCTAGATTTTCAGTTTATGAATTTCCGTGACTGATTCTTCTGCAAAAAAGACGATTTTTTTCCAAAGCTTGGGCTGTCCAAAAAATTTGGTTGATACCGAGGTGATGCTGGGAGTTGCGCAGAAAAGCGGAATGACATTGGTCACTGAACCCGCAGAAGCATCCGTCATCGTTATAAATACTTGCAGCTTCATTGAAGACTCCAAGAAAGAGTCCATTGAAGCCATCCTTGAACTTGCAGAGCATAAACAGACAGGCAAATGTGAGAGACTGATTGTTTGTGGCTGTCTGCCCCAACGTTATAAAGAGGAGTTAAAAAAATCTCTTCCTGAAGTCGATGCCTTTGTTGGAACGGGCCAATACGCTCAGATCCAAGATTTTATTCAGGGAAAGAAAGAAGAAGCTGCTCAGTTTTACCCGCCCACCTATATTCACATGGAAGATACACCTCGGATCAACTCGCAACCGCCCTATCGCGCGTATCTGAAAATTTCTGAAGGCTGCATGAAACATTGTTCGTTCTGTATTATTCCAAAGATAAGAGGGCCACTGAGAAGCAGATCGGTTTCTTCCCTCGTTGAGGAGAGCAGGCGATTGGGGTCGCTTGGCGCAATTGAACTTAACCTGATCGGCCAGGATTTGACCGACTATGGTAAGGATCGCAACGACGGAAAATTGCTCGAAGATCTCCTTGAAGCGCTGGTGCAGATAGATGAATTGAAATGGATACGTTTGCTTTACGTTTACCCTGATGAGCTGTCCGATAAGTTGATTGAACTTATCTTAAAAGAGAAAAAAATTTGCAAATATATTGACGTACCCATCCAGCACATTAGCGATCGCATTCTAGCTTCCATGAAAAGAAATGTTTCGGGTTTACAAATCACAGAACGAATCAACCGCATGCGTGAACGGATTCCAGAGATTTCTTTACGAAGTACCGTCATGGTTGGGTATCCAGGCGAAACGGAAAATGAATTTCAGGAGCTTAAAGACTTTGTCAGCGCAATGTGCTTTGAACATCTTGGTGTTTTTGCCTACTCGCACGAAGAAGGAACGGCCTCCTTTTTTCTGCCGGATCAGATTGAGGACTCCGTCAAGCAAACCCGCAAAGATGAAATCATGAAGATTCAACAGAAACTATCCGGACAATCACTAAAGGAAAAAGTTGGAAGGGTTTTGCCTGTCCTCGTTGAAGGACAATCCGACGAATCCGAATATCTGCTAAGGGGACGACATCAAGGGCAGGCACCCGATATTGACGGGCACGTACTGATCAGAAATTCCGCACTGCCCATGGGTGCGCTTGCCAACATCCTTATCGAGCGCGCAATGGAATACGATCTCATTGGGCGGCCGGCTGGCACAACCTGATGCGGGCTGATAGAATATCGGCAATGAAAATCATCGTGTGGGCCATGATCTTATCCGCACTCCCAGCGGCTGCTGATTATGGCTGGATTCCAAGGTATCAACAACTTCATCTTCGGGTGGGTGGAGAATATTTTAAGACCAGTGAAAATTTTTTAAGTGACGGAACGACTCAATCCATCCGACTTTTGGGAAGATCGAGTGAGCTTTCTGAATTTCGTTTTTTTGTGGAACCAGAATACGGTTTTGCCAAGGACCTTTCCCTTTGGGCAAAAGTTCCCATTCTTCAAAACGCTATCAACTCGACCGACAGCACGAACCAAAACATTGCAAAATCAACAGGACTTGGCGACCTGCTTGCAGCCATCAAATGGAATGTGAAAGAAGAGTTTCCTTTGCTGACCCTGGAAGCAAATCTCCGAATTCCCCTTTACAGCATCAGCGCCGTTGACGACACCGATCTTGTTCGTGGGGACGGGAGTCTTGATATGGGTTTTATGCTACATGCTGGCTATCAAATTAAGGCACTCTTTTTCTCCGTCTCTCCTGGTTTTACCTTTCGATTTGGAGGATATGCGTCTGCAATCAGGCTGCGAACTGCCCTTGGGGCTAAAACAGATCGGTTTCACGGCTATCTCTTTTCAGAATCCCATTTTTCACTTTCCGACAGCCTCTTGTATGACAGCTCCCTCGACAATCACGAAGTAATTGGAGGAGGGGGAAGCTTTGCACGTCTTTCTGGAAGCCCAACTGGCATGGACCTGGGAGCACGACTAGGCGTGAGATTAATCAATAACTATTATTTCGAAACCTATGCCGCTCACTCTCTTGCCGGCAGACGATACCCAAAATTCTGGCGAATGGGGGTTAATTTCTTTGCGATTTTTGATTTTTCAGTGCCCGACAACAGAAAAAGAATGAGGGAAGTTCCGCTGGATTGGCAGCCAGAAAAGACGGAGGAACCGCACGCGCCACGATGAAACTGAATGATTCCACCGCCTCGGTCGTTTTCTTTACTAACGAAGTGTTACCATCTTTCTGACGTCTGCCTCCTCAAGCGCTCGCCAATTCCTGTATGCTGTATCTCTCGCGCACTGAAGAACTCTTGCTGTTTCGGCCGGTCCGGTTGCTTGGCCCGAGATATAAAGATAAGCAACATCCGCTCGAAAATTTGGTCCAATCAGGGCGCGGAGCCTAAGCCAACCATTTGCTCGAAGGATTCCCTGGAGCGACAGAATCTTTTTTTCGTCTTCGGGCAAAATCCGAGCAACTTTTACTTTTATTGTTTGGAACTCTTCATCAATGCCATACTTTGAGATGAGATAAGGATCTCTGAACTCGGCGGGAACCTCTAGCGGCTTGTCGTCTATTTCTGCATTCAAGTGTGTCTTGACAATCTTCCAGCGTCGATCGCGTTTTAAAAGTTTAAGAGATAACACCAGCAAAACCTTCTTCAATTCAGAAGGAAGTGCTTCTGCCAAAGAGCTGAGTCTTTCGACATGAAGCAAGTCGGAAACAATATTTAACCAGGCAAGCAGCATTCGAAAAAGCTTCCGATCACAAAAGAACGCCGGTAAAACCCGCAAAAGCGTCTTCTCGGGATCACAAGCCACCTTTGGAATTTTTCCATGAAAAGCAAAACCCAAAGAAAGAAGAGCGTGCTTATTTTCATTGAAAAATTTACTCATATTTCAATCTTCATCGAGTCGCCTAAGAATTGCTAAATGATTTTTTGATGAAAACATAGGAATAGTATGCCCGATCATGTACGGATAATCAAGACAATTGTACGTGTTATCCGTACATCCTTTGAGACGGCATCCTTGTAAATGGCGAGCTGTGGGATGCGCCGGTAATAAAACAGGAAATCGATGCTGGGCCTGGATTCGTGATCCCTTTTGAAAAAATGGATCAAAAAGAGGCGAGGGCACTATCATCCAAGTTGGGCGAACCCTGCAAGAAATAATCCTCGGATGACTGGTTCGCGAAGATTTCTTCGAGTAGCTACCTAAAACCAACATACAAGAAATTTCTTAACATAAATTGATTGTGCTAGACTGCATTTCAAGATGCAGGTTTTGAAGTGCACAAGACGTAAGCTCGACCCCACTTGGGTCCGGCAGCAGATCGGGAAACTCTCTTCGCTCCTGATTTCCAATGCTTCACCTGAGGGGCTGTATCTTTTCGGCTCTGCGGCGGAAGGCAAAATGACCGATCAATCAGATTTGGATTTTTTGGTCGTTATGGAGTCTGAAGATTCGATAAAAAAGGCGCAAAAGAAATTGCGTCCTTTTTACCCTCTTTCTGAATATCCTGTTGATCTCGTCTGGGTCACAAAAGACACCTTTAATAATAAGAAGCAGCTGGGCGGCGTTTGTATGGTGGCTTTCAAAGAAGGAAAATGTCTTTTTAAAAGAAGAAAGCATAAACAATGACTCGTTCGCGAAAATTTAAAAAAGAATATTCAAAAGAGTTAATGTCCAGCAGCTACCTTACTCTATCCTTCGTATTTTCTTCGCGGGCGCGTGCCGTTCTGGTGGAACTTGTTTCGCTACCAACTCGGCTCCGCTGTGATGCCGGCGAGCGCGCAGAAGACTGAACTTGAGTGGCTTCACCTTGCGTCGAAGGTAACAAGCCCTCCTCAATTGAACTGAGTTCACTTGAAGAAACCGTTTCAGTTGCAGCGCCTACTTTTTCAGACGGTGATCGAGTCGACGTCGTCGTTCTTGAAGAAATACTGCGTTCAGAAGAAGTGGAGACAGCACTGGCCGTCAACGAGTCCGCTGCCCGCTGATCGCTTGTTGTCGCCCTTGCTTGGGACGCGGTACCGTTGGCAGACGATTTCCCCGGCGTTTCCCTTTTCAGTGTCACCTCGCTCTTGCTGCTGCCTACCGCACCCGCAACTTGCTTCTCCGTGCCCTTGCTTTCACCCTTGAGAACTGAGGTCTTTTGCTGTTCTGCAGTTCTTGCGACAATATTTTTGTACATCTCTTTCGCCTTTTGAACGACGACCTTGAAAGAGCCTGCTTTGTCAGAGCCAGAAGAACCTCCCGGGGCATTCGAATCATTAATCTTCATACTGGAACCTTTTACCCCGTTGTTAACAAGGTCTTGCCGATTCTTTGATGGGGCACCCAACTTCTTTTCTTGTTCTTCAGTTAGAGGTTGCCCCCCATCGCCAGGTTTTCCGTCGGCACTTTTAGGATTGCTTGTAGCATCAGATTTCTCCGAAGAACCCAATGTATTGGGCTTCTTGGGTGACTGTTGGACCAACGGCGTGACTGGCAGAGACGGTGGAAAAATATCCATTATTTTGACGGGGGGATTATCGAGCCAGTTTTTGGTTCCATCGTAAAAGTTAGCAAAGTATTTACCTTTTCGAAAATAATCATACTTTTCAGCATCAGCAGACTTATATTGCTCGATTTTGTCGCTACTTTGACCGAGCCTATCCGCAACCCCATTGATATAATCACAACCCTTAGGAGTCCACGCACAAGCTTCGCTGCTGCCCGATCTGCTAGCCAGATAGGAATTGCGCTTAAACAACCAGGCCATCTTTGTTCCCGGAATACCATCGCCATTTCCCGCATCCTCGAGGCCGTCTTCTTTATGCCCAAGTCCAATGGTATGACCCCACTCATGGCAAACAACGCTCGATGAAGCACGATGGTTGACGTTAATTTCGAATGCCACCGTGTCACCCGTTCCCCGCCCCCCTTCAAACTTTTGCTGATCCCATGTGTCTTTCTTATTCTTTTTGGCTCGTTCCTGAGCAAACCGCCAAGATGCATATCCTCCGGGGTCACCCACTTCCGCACAGCTTGTATTCGTATCCCAGACTTCAATGTTCCCGACTTTCTTTTTTATATTGCACATCTTTGCCGGAACTTCCGCATCAAGCATAAAACTTCCGACTGATACGAATTTTGCACCCATGGACTTCCAATGTTTTGCATTGGCAGAGCATATGTTTTTTGCTTGATTGTTAATCGGATTGGGCTTGTCACCCATATTCATGACTTGAGGAACAATTTCAATAACAGTATCAACTTCACACCGATCGATCCCAGCACGCACTCCAGTCATTGTTCTATTAATCTGCTCGATATCCTTTCGGGCCTGTATGGGGTTACTCGATTCAACGATAATACACATCGCCACAAACGGTCTTTCCGGTTTCTTTACTGACGGCGGTGGTGCTTTTTCTTCATCCGCCGACCGCCTTAACCCGCCTTGTGCAGGGGCGCCTGAACCTGTCCCCGATTCAAACTGCGGATTAAATTGCGGCGGTTTTTCGGCAGCAGGCGTTTCGCTGCCTGAGAAAGCCGTCGTCTTTGTATTTGAACCTTTTCCCTGTGATCTCAAACCTTCCATAACATCACCGGAATCTGGAGCACTACCCATGGCCTTCGAACCAAGCCCCTTGCCTTCTGGGTTCATTTGTCCGTTGGGATCAAAAAGCGGTTTATTAAGTTTGTCGTCATACCAGAAATAATCCCTCTTCCACTCCTGCTCGGCCTTTTCCCGTTTCTCTTCCTCACTCTCCGCCGGCTGCCCCGCTTCTGCATATCGACGGTTGGCAGTATCCGCACTTCTCTCGTTCGGCTTCTGAACGAGCGTTCCCGACGATTCCTCGCCAGTGGTCTCCTGGGGTGTTCGCCTTACTGGCGTACTGGGAAGCTCCGGAGGAGCAAAAATTGAATTCTGTCCTGCTGGATTGGAGTTGTTCCCTCCCCCATGGGAAAAAATTGGCTGCGGCCAGGCAAGGGCCCAACACAAAAGAATGGAAATCAGCTTTTGCGATCTCAAACCCACTACTCCCCCCAATCACCTAGTTCTAACCGCAAAACGTGAGTTCTTAGGAATTGGCTCTATTGATTAAGAATGCAACAGCAGTGCCAAAGCTTATTTCATAGGAAGTTACGTATCTTAGATGAATACTCTGTAAAGAAAATAGGCAATCTATTTTGGAATACGTCTTAAATTGCCGCTTTTTCTTTTTTCACGGGGTTTTAGAAGGTTAAAAGCCGTATTCTCGCCCTAACCCGAAATGCGAACAAGCCATCGACAGTTGAATAGCCGCCTCTTTGCTGTTGAAGAATCAGGCCACCCGTCGATAGCAAAAATATGCAATAAGTCCAAATAGTAAGTTCGGTAGCCAAATAGCAACCCAGGGGACCAGCCAGCCCCCCAGCGCGATGGCGTTGGCAGCGATGTAAGAAAGCCAATACACCAATCCTACGAACATGCAGAAAATAACTGCCGTACTCCGAATACCCCTTTGGCTTAATACGCCGATAAAAAAGCCCAGCGCCGAAAAAACGATGCATGAAAATGAAAGTGAAATACGTCGGTGAAATTCGACTTTGAGCTGTCGGTTTTCCGGAGGATCGTGCCGGGTTTCAGAGATCCGTTGCAATAATTGGGACAGATTATAAGACGGAGGGCTATATTCTCGCCAGGAATCTCTGCGCCCCGAAACATCCAGATTAATATCGTACACGTCAAAATCTATTGTTTGTTGCCGGCCACCTATTTTCTTGCGATCAACGAAAATACTACCATTGGAAAGCCGCAGGGTGAGTCTACCGGATGACGGCTTGAGTATTCCCGCCTCAGCAGTTATGGCCAGCGGGTAGTTTTCATCTCTCTCATCGTAGATAAAGATTCTTTTCATTTCATTTCGAAGCGGAGTGGTCTGTTCCGCAAACAAAACAAGCCCAAAAAACCCCTCTAAAAAAACCCCTGGCTTCAAAGCAGAAATCACACGTTCATTTCCCAGCTTTTCAATCAAAAGTTCAAAAGACCGGTTTCCACGAGGGACGGTAAAAAAAGAAATGTACAGGCAGACGAAAGACAAAAAGATTGAAAAAACGGCCACCGGAGAAAAAAGCTGCCAAAGGCTGAAGCCCCCCAACTGCAAGGCAAGGATTTCGCCCTCCGTATTGGCTCTTGAAATTCCCATCAGCACAGAAAACAAGAACGCCACTGGAATCGCTATAGGGAGAAAAGAAAGCATCATGAAAATTGAAAGTTTCCCCACGTCCTTCAGGGATACCTGGTGAACCACCACAAATTCGCTCAGCCGGATGGCTTGAAACATGAGAAGAATTAAGAGAAAGATTGAAGTTCCCAGAATGAAGCTAAAAAGCACGTCGTTAGAAAGATACTTGATGACATACCATGAAAAAATCGGCCTTTTAGCTTGTTCGCTCGCCATCGAGACCCATTGCTTTCCCTTGCAAAGCTGCATTATAACCCACATTAAGTGGTATGAAAGATACAAGTCAGGAAACGTTGTTCTCGGCAATGGATTTGCAAAGCCCGCTTGCGCAACGCCTTCGTCCGACTCGGCTTGATGAAATTGTTGGCCAAAAGCACTTTTTAAACGAGCAATTCAAGCGGCTGTTGGAATCCGACCGATGGACCGGTTTTATTTTCTGGGGACCACCCGGAACAGGAAAGACCACCCTTGCGCAGGTCATTGCCGAAGTGACCCACCGCCCATTCCACGCTCATTCTGCGGTTACTTCAGGGGTAAAGGATTTCCGCGAAGTGTTGGACCTTTCCAGACAAGATGTCCGAAGCGGGCACTTGGCACACATATTATTTATCGATGAAGTACACCGACTTAATAAGGCCCAACAAGATGTGCTGTTACCTTTCTTGGAAGCGGGGAGCATCCGTTTCATTGGGGCGACGACCGAAAATCCTTCGTTTGAGATCAACAACGCCATTTGTTCCCGCTGTGTAATCTTTCACTTCAATCCACTCTCAAACGAGGAACTTCTCGATATTTTAAAAAAAGCCGCTTCGTCAGTAAAATCCCCTCCTGAAGTTCTGGACAGAATTGCTGCTGTTTCTCTGGGCGATGCCAGAAGAGCCCTTACGCTTCTTGAGCACCTGATGCTTTCGACTGCTTCTAAAGAAGCCATCACACTGGACGACTTTGAAAGGCTCTCTCACTCGCAATCTCTTTATTACGATAAAAAATCAGAATCTCACTACGACACAATTTCTGCTTTTATTAAGAGCGTGCGTGGAAGTGACCCCGATGCAGCTGTCTATTATCTCGCGAGGATGCTGGAAGCAGGTGAAGATCCTCTGTTTATTGCCAGACGGCTCATTATTCTTGCCTCTGAGGATATTGGGAACGCAAATCCGCTGGGCCTTGTCGTCGCAATGAACGCTTTTTCGGCCACTCATGCTATCGGCATGCCAGAAGCGCGAATTATCCTGGCCCAGGCAGCCACCTACTTGGCTTGTTCGGAAAAGAGCAACCGAAGTTACCTTGCTATTGAAGAAGCGTTGGACAGCGTACGCAAGATGGGTCCGCTTGAAATTCCCTATTCAATTAGAAATGCTCCCACCCGGCTCATGAAGGAATGGGGTTACGGAAAAGAATATCAGTACGCCCATGATTTTGACGGGGCGTGGACGGCTCTGCAGTTTCTGCCAGACACTCTGAAAGACAGGCGTTATTATCAGCCTTCCAATCGTGGCACCGAACTTAAATTTCAACAATTTTTAAAGCTGCGCGGTAAGAAACTAAATGAATAATCGCACTCCCGCTGTACCATAAAGATTGATCAGTCGTTCAGGCTTATCGACGTCAGTAATATAAGAAGTGGCTTCTATTTCGAAGGCCAGTTGTCGAGCTATTCGAATCTTAAATCCCGCCCCTATATTCGCGGCCAATCCCTCTTGCTTGGGTTCTTTGTAATGCACTGAACTTGAGCTGCCAACGGCGCCAATGTTGTAGCTTCTTTCGGAAATCAAAT
>JACQOU010000338.1 GCA_016207775.1 Deltaproteobacteria bacterium | reverse complement strand
CAAGAAAAGATATTGAAGCGCGTATTAAGCAGATCCGCGCTCAAATTGAAGAGACCACTTCTGATTATGATAGAGAGAAGCTCCAGGAGCGTCTCGCCAAGCTCGCTGGTGGAGTGGCTGTAATCAATGTCGGTGCCGCAACAGAAGTCGAGATGAAAGAGAAAAAAGCCCGTGTTGAAGATGCACTCCATGCCACAAGAGCTGCCGTCGAGGAAGGCATCCTTCCTGGAGGCGGTGTGGCCTATTTGCGTGCAGCCACTACCCTGGAAAGCATAAAGCTGCCAGACGAACAGCAAGCGGGTGTAAATATTGTCAGGCGGGCACTTGAAGAGCCCGTTCGTCAAATCGCGCAGAATGCCGGTTATGAAGGATCAATCGTAGTCAATAAGGTGCGCAGTAATTCAACTCCAACGTTCGGCTTTAATGCGCTCACTGAAAAATACGAAGACCTGACAGCAACAGGCGTGATCGATCCTACGAAGGTGGCTCGATGCGCTCTTCAGAATGCCGCAAGTATCGCATCCATGATGCTGACTACTGAGGCGATCATTACCGAGAAACCAAAAGAAGATGAACCCATGCCACACGGCGGTCCCGGAGGCGGACACGGCGGAATGGGCATGCCCGGTGGCGGCGGCTGGGGCTAAGAATTAAGTAGTTTTTGTCGCGAAAGCGATAAAAACTATCCTGAGGGCGGAGCCCGAAGGATCTCGACGCAAAGTTAGGAGGGGCCGACTCAAAAAGAGTGGCCCCTTCTTTTTTCTCAGTATTTAGGGTAAAAGTGTCCCAATTGCTGAGATGAAAACTGAACACCTGAAAACTTTCCCTTGGGCAACTCTGGGACGCCCTGAAACACAATCTGACTTTTGGTCAAAGTGGCAGCAGCAGCGTGATTCTTTCCGTCTTTTTCATAACCCGATTCTATTCTCAATCCTCGTCGTGCTACCCAAGCAGTTTTCAGAAGAAACGACCAAGCACCATCTGGAAGAGTGTTTCGCCAGCCTACGGGAGCAGTCGTACCAGCATTGGGAAACTATCATTGTGGGATGCCCATCCAGTATTCGGATGGCTCGAAAACTCATTTCTGCAGATTCGAGATTCAAATGGATTGAAAGCTCTGCTCATTCAGCTACCAAGTTAAGGAATCATGCTCTTGATCATGCCAGTGGAAGCTGGATAGGAGAGGTTGATTGGTGCGACGTTCTTTCTCCCATCGCACTTTTTCAGTGCGCCCTCGAACTCCAGCGCGCCCCAGAGACGTCAGTACTCTATTCAAACGAAGCACAGCTAGACACACACTCCAAAAAGATTTTACGGTTTTTGTCAAAACCAAACTTCAGCTGGTTTGATTTAATTCACTTAAATTATATCGGCGGATTTTGGCTCGTACAAAATGAACTTCTCAAACGTTTGCGTTTCGATACCCAGGCAGGAGACCATTATCAACACGATTTTTTCCTGCGTGCAGCACTAGAAACCGAAAACATGAAATGTGTCCCGCGTTTTCTCTACTATCGAAGGGCAACCTTTTGTCCCGAAATAGCACAAGCTAGCTTATTACCGCTTATTAACAGGCACCTTAAACATAAAGGCATAACTGCCCAACTATCGCTCCATCAAAACCAATCCGGTTCTTTCGCAAAAATTTCTCCCGCAGTGGATAACCCAACAGAACATCTGATTTCAGCAGTCATCTGTTTTCACAATCAAGTGGATTTGACAAACCGTTGCCTGCGCAGCCTGGTCCGAGCCAGGGGAAAAGTTCCTTTGGAAGTTTGGCTGATCAACAACGGTTCATCAGAAGCTGAGGTAAAAGAAATTAACAACACGATCGCTAGTCTACCCTTTCCAGTCACGATGATGGATTATCCGCATGCGTTTAATTTTGCACACATGAACAATCTCATCATCAAAGAAAGGTGCCGAGGAAAGTACGTTTTATTCTTAAACAATGATGTTGAATGGGAAGAAGGTTCTTTGGATGATTTAGTCAGTTGGTTGCAATTTCCGTGGGTGGGGACAGTCGGGATACTGCTCCAATATCCGAATGGTTTGATTCAATACGGTGGCTTCCGGGGTATCTTCGGTGGCCACGCAAGGATAGCGAGAATAGGGCACGTCCGTGAGAAAAAGGATTTCGTTTACTGCGGCAAGGAAGTATTCGGCAACACATTTGCCGCCTGTATGGTCAAAAAAACTACCTTTGACGAGGCAGGAGGCCTACGAACACTGGAGTTAGCCAACGGCTTTGGAGACGTCGTTTTTAATTTTGAATGCCTACAACGTGGTCTCAAGAATTTGTACCTCGGGCATGTTCGTGCTGTCCATCTTGAAAGTGCTTCACGCGGGATGTCCTATGAGTACTGGGAAGAATTTGCCCTCGAAAGGGAGTTCCCAGATATTCTGGAAAAAATGCTCCATTTTGATTTGGGATACGATCGCACACCAGCGTCCGATGGATCATTGAGGATCTTTTTGAAGAAGGAATTCATCCCCATTCTGTTTGAAAAATGGCCAGGACTTTACCGGGTGAAGCCTCATCTAAAACGATTGGTCGGCCGATTGCTGCCCATTTTAACGCATTAGCAAAAGACTGACGAACGCGTTAGACTTGTTAATCACTCTACCGTTACGCTTTTTGCCAGATTGCGGGGCTTATCCACATCTGTCTGGCGCAAGACTGCAATATGATAAGCAAGTAATTGGACGGGCATGGTGGCCAATATGGGGCTTAAGCCCCATGAGGTCCTGGGTATGCTAATCAATTGATCAGAATATTCTCGTAATCGGAGGTCGCCTTCCGTCCCAATGGACACAATGGACCCTTTTCGCGCCTTCACTTCCAAAAGATTGCTGATTTGTTTTTCAAAAAGCGTATCGACTACACCATTAGACGCGCGGGGGGCAATAGAAACGGTCACGGTATCAGTATCTACCAGAGCAATTGGACCATGCTTGAGTTCACCGGAGGGGTAACCTTCTGCATGAATGTAGCTAATCTCCTTGAGCTTGAGTGCTCCTTCCAATGCTATCGGATAGTAAATTCCCCGACCCATATAGAAGAAGAAAGGTCGACTGTAGTACTTGCGAGCGATCGCTTCAATCTCCGGTTCGGTACCCAGAACTCTTTCAATCAAAAGAGGAAGGTGCAACAGCTCTCTTGTAAACTCAACGGCCTTATCTTTCTTAAGGGTACCCCGCAATTTTCCAAGCTGGATAGCAAGCATGTAAAGAACGACCAGTTGGGTGGTAAATGCTTTTGTGGATGCTACTCCAATTTCAGGCCCTGCATTTGTATGGAGCACCACATCAGACTCTCGGCTCAGCGTGCTTCCCCTGACATTACAAATGGAAAGTGTGGGAACCCCTTTTCGCTTGCCCTCGCGCAATGCCGCCAACGTATCTGCTGTTTCTCCAGACTGAGAGATCAGAATGAGGAGTGTCTCCTGGTCGAGGATCGGATCCCGGTAACGAAATTCAGAACCGAAATCAACCTCCACCGGCATCTGAGCAAGCCGCTCAACATAATATTTGCCAACAATTCCGGCATGGCGAGCAGTTCCGCACGCCACAATGCAGAGGCGTTTTAATTTGGGAAGCAGAGTAAGCAGGGAACCCAGTTCACGAATGCTAACAATACCATCACGATGGTCGATGTTTCCGTCAATCGTGTTGGCTGCGGCCTGGCTCTGCTCGAAGATCTCTTTCAGCATGTAGTGCGGATAACCCAGTTTATCCATCTGCTCGGATGTCCAATCGATCGAGCTTATATCAGGCTGCACCCGGTCGCCCTCAGCGGTTTTAATGGTAACCTTATCGCGCTTACAGAGGGCAAACTGCCCATCCTGCAGAAAAATAATCTGGTTCGTTCTGTGTAAGACTGCTTGGATGTCAGAGGCAAGAAAATGTTCTTTTTCACCTACACCGATTAGAAGAGGCGCACCATTTCGCACTCCCGCCAAAATATCAGGCTCGAAATCACTCATAATGACAAAGGCATACGAGCCACGCAGTTGTGACATTACCCTTGGGATTGCCTCCTCAAGCTTGCGCCCGGCCTGCGCTTCCAAATCAAAAAGATGGGCCGCTATTTCAGAATCTGTTTCACTCGAAATTTTTCTTCCCATCCCCACAAGGGTGTCTTTATGTTCGCTGTAGTTTTCGATAATACCGTTATGCACAAGGGTAATCGCTCCGACTCTGTGAGGATGCGCATTCAGTTCACTGGGAGCTCCATGAGTAGCCCAGCGAGTATGTCCAATCCCAACCGTTCCCGAAAATTGTTTCGATGCGAGTTTTTCCTCAAGGCTTTTAATTCGACCTTCGACTCTAAAGACATCCACCCGATCTTTTTCGCGAATTGCAATTCCTGCTGAATCGTATCCACGGTATTCAAGATGCGTGAGCCCTTCCAAGAGCACTTTTTTAGAATCGCTCGACCCCAAATAACCAATAATCCCGCACATCTTTTTTCTTACCTTTCCTTATACTTACTGCAAACAGTACAAGCTATGTTAACAACCGTTTTATTTTTTTTTCAACTAATCTAATTTTTGTCGCACGTCCCCACAAAAATGCCCTAAGGCGCGTCGACGGTTCTTATTGGTTCCTAGCATTTAGAAGAACGCGATTGAAAGTTGTCCTCTAGACAAGTATAATTTGTTTGAGATATGGCACTTAAGCCCGCACATCCACTTGATGAGGTAAAAAGATTGGTGAACGCCTATCTACAAGAAGGTAAGGATACCGTTTTCATTTCGGCACCATCAAGATCGGTGGACCAGGTGATGATGATTTATCCACACTTTGGTGTTGAACAGGAAGCGGTCACTTTCATCTTGAATGGAATTCTGACGCTAACTGAAAGCGATTTCTGTTTTAGCAATTTGCAGTGGAACGATCCTAACCTCGTTGCCGATGTCTACGGGATTATCTATGACGGCAAGCCCTGGTTCATTAAGTTCCTAATAGAAAACGATTGTCTTGAGGAGATTTCATTTCACCCGCCAGAGAAGCCTCTAAGAACCGTTAGCGGCAAAACCATTCCAGGAGTAAAACGATGAGCGCAAACAAAAAACGATGCGGAAACTGCGGACAAACCATGGAGAGACAGACTGTGGGAACGCTCCATTGGAAGGATTTTAGAAATTTGGAGCTACTAACCCCTCTGCAATTGCTTAAGTGTACCTCCTGTGGAGAAGTAGGATATTTTGCTGGAGAGGTTTCCTTAATCGATAAGGCGGCAGAGTCTACACTTCAGACGGTCACCACCCACTTAATTGAAAAAATCCTCGCTGAACATCATTGTTCCCAAGTGGAGCTTGCAAATAGATTGGGAATCACAGAGACCCATCTTTCCCATCTCAAAAGCGGGAGGAAAATCCTCGGCTTTCAAACCTTCAACTTTCTTAAGACACTTGCACTTGGAAAAGATGCTTTTGAAAAGGCCAGCCCTAGTATTCCCCTAAAGAAATTGATGGCCGGTTGATATTTTAGGTGGCGTCAGGTGGATACCCAGGCCATCGTAATCTAACTTATTGAAATTATACTGGCTGGATTGCCCCCGACAGGAATCGAACCTGTAATTAGGGATTAGGAATCCCTCGTTATATCCATTTAACTACAGGGGCAGTGGAAGAAATTTAATCGTTAGCCTTAGCATAATGCAAGAAAAAGCAAAGGGCCTGCGCATTGCAAGTGATCGCTTTGCACGGTATTTTTACCCCTATGCGCTCGCACATCACCGTTATTGATCCAGCGGTCAAAAATGCTGAAGTAAGTGCGTTCAATCATTTCGTTCGCTTGACTACCATTCCTCTGACCTACCACCTACCTGCCTTGGCTGGCATGGATTCGTTACAAGAGGAGCAAAATGGAATCGCGGGGATTGTTCTTTTAGGCAGTGCAAGTAGCGTGAACGAAGCCCTTCCCTGGCAAATCAGCCTTGAGAAATGGCTCCTCCCAAGGCTTTCAGCCGGCGTGCCCACTCTCGGCATCTGTTTTGGACACCAAATGATTGCTCATCTTTATGGAGCAAAAATTGCATTCCGTACTGCTGCGAAAGAAATGCGGCTTGGCTTTTACCCGATCCGCTTGCTTCCCGATCGGTTATGGAATCAAAAAACACTCGAAGGGCTCGTATACTATTCTCACAAAGAAGTGGTCACAAGCTGTCCGGCAGAGATGAAAGTTTTGGCACACAGCCCCCAAGTGGCCGTTGAGGCGCTTACCCATTCCCGGCTCCCCATTTGGACATTCCAATGCCATCCAGAAGCCACAGCAGGTTTTGTGCAAAGTCGCGGAACATCGCCAGGAGAAAAGAACTCGTTTGAATTTGGCCACGAACTCATTCAATACTTTTTCAGATATGTGGCAAGAAAGTAGCTGAAGGATTTGAAAACATCCCATCCCGACGACACCTTTCATTACAACAATGGTGAAGCTTTCTGTGAAAAAATGCGCTTAAGCACCATTGCTGAAAAGGTGGGAACTCCAGCTTACGTATATTCTTATCAGACACTTGAACAATCCTGCCGTAACTTTCAAGCCGCTTTTTCAGGCTATCCAACTGCTATCTATTTTGCTGTAAAATCAAACAACAACCTGACCCTTCTTAAGAAGATTACTGGCTTTGGCCTTGGAGCAGACGTTGTATCCGTAGGCGAGTTGGAAAAATGCCTCAAAGCGGGATTGAGTCCCAGTCGAATTATTTTTTCTGGGGTTGGGAAAAGGCAGGACGAACTCTCGCGTGCAATTGAGGT
>JACQOU010000334.1 GCA_016207775.1 Deltaproteobacteria bacterium | reverse complement strand
GACACGCCGTATAAAAGATTGTACACTATATTTAATTTAGATTAGACGTCTGCTTCTAAGGCAGTTCATAAAAAAACTGAATCGAACGAACCGAATGGTTTTTGGGTTATGTCGCGGACTTGAATGTTTAACACCCAAGTTCCGGGCGTATAACGTTTGGGCACGCAGGCAGCTTTTATGGGGAGGGTGCACTATGATTAATTGGGATGAATTCGACCATATACACGTCATTAAGAAGCTAAAAGAAATCATTGCACGTTGGTGGAATATTGATGTCTATTTCGCTGACGATAGGGGTAACCTCAAAATAATCGAAAAAGGGGTCAAGAAAGATTATTCCAACTTTGTATGTAACTTGCTCCTTCAGAGGGAGGATGGCTACGACAGCCTCGGTGAATTTGCAAAACTTGTGGTGACGGATCTGCGAAAAACTCAAGAGAAGAACCTTACGAAAGACTGGTTGCCTAATTTTGCCGCTTCATCTTTTCCTATCATCATTGATAACGATTTTATGGGTGCTGTTATTTGCGCCGGCTATTTCCGGGATGGTGTCACCGAAGGTCAAAAGAAGGAGCTGTCCAAAGCGCTCGCTCACTTCAATCTGCCCCATCAGGAGATCGACTTCGCCGTGAACAAGGTCCGTTCTCTGACAAAGGATGAATTGGCTTACTTTGCTGAGCTCAGCGACTTGGTCTCGCAGGAAATCAGTACACTGCACAAGGAAATAGGCCTCAGAGAAGAGCGTATTAACGAGCTGAATAAAGAACTCGGCATCCGTTACAAATATGACAGCATGATCGGAAAATCCAAACCGATGCAGGAACTCTATGCCCTGCTCGATAAAATTAAGAACAGCGAAAGCACATGCTTGATTCAAGGCGAGAACGGAACCGGTAAGGAACTTATCGCCAAAGCCATTCATTATAATTCACCTAGGAACGACAAAATTTTCGTCACACAAAACTGCTCTGCCTTCAACGACAACTTGCTGGACTCAGAGTTGTTCGGGCATGTCAAAGGGTCATTCACCGGAGCTGTTAAAGACAAGAAAGGTCTCTTTGAGGTTGCCGACGGAGGGACATTCTTCCTCGACGAAATTGGAGACACCTCTCCGAGCATGCAAGTCAAACTATTAAGGGTCATCCAGGAAGGGACGTTCATCCCTGTTGGCGCCACTGAACCCAGGAAAGTGGATGTACGCATCATTGCGGCGACCAACAAAGATTTAAAGGACATGGTTGAAAAAGGGACGTTCCGAGAAGATCTCTATTATCGCATCAACGTTATCAACATAACCGTTCCGCCTCTGAGAGAACGCAAAGAAGATATCCCATTGCTGTGTGAACATTTCCTTGCCAGGTGTGCCCAGGAAAAGAACATTAAACCCAGGATCCTTACGAAGCGGGCACTGGAAAAGATATTCGATTATCCATGGCCTGGTAACATCCGAGAGCTTGAAAATGAAATGGAAAGGGTCACTGTTTTGGCGGGTGGAGAAAGCAAAATCACTGTCGATATGCTATCTGCCCGCATTCGGGAATACGGAGAGCGCAGTAAAGTTCAGGGAGTGCGCATCCAGGGAAAACTACGAGACGCACTCGAAGAGCTGGAAAGAGAAATGATCCGAGAAGGACTCAAGCGCACCGGCTGGAACAAGTCGCGCCTTGCGAAAGAGCTGGGCATTAGTCGCGCCGGACTCATCAACAAGGTCGAAAAATACAACTTGGATAAACGTAAGTTGGCAAAAAAGCCAAATGAATTAGGTTAAGAAAAACCTATACCCCGCTTCCTTGACTCCTCTGCAGCTTGAAAAGCATCACGGCAGGAATTAAACAGGGAAGCGGGGTATTTTGTTATGGCAGAAAACAAAATTGAATACGAGCGGCTCGAGCACAAGGCAGATGCTGGATTTGCTGTTGAAGCGCACTCATTGGAACGCTTGTACATCAACGCGGCTTTGGCGCTCACCGACATGCTTGTTCCCCAACAAACCATTCAAGAGCTTGAACGCAGAGCCATTGAAGTCCAAGCAGATGACCGTGAAACCCTGATGGTCCGCTGGTTAAATGAAATTCTCTTCTTTTTTGAAAAAGACAAATTTCTGGCTAAGCGCATTCTATTTGAAAACTTCGACGGAAAGCATATCGAGTCGGTCCTTTGGGGCGACACCTATGATCCCATCCGGCACGGACTGGCTTCCGAGATAAAGGCAGCCACTTACCACCAATTGAAGTTGTCCGAAGTCACCACACCAGAGCTTAAGTTCAGAGCCGAGATCTTCGTTGATTTATAGTAAACTTCTCTTTTGTCTTGGTTCAGCTGGGAAGAAAGGGACCACTTTCGATAAATTTGCTAGGATAGTCTCACGAAGGGACTCTTCCTGTTGGAAATGGAGAACATCGACTCAGTAAGAACGCTCCTGGCCGGTATTTCCAAGGACACTCAGCTGGTTGCGAGCAAACCGACTATCTGATAGTAGTTAGGCAATCTGGAGCTTAGTCATGCCCAAGATATCTGAATTCTTCGGGATTTCCGTTTACATGTATTGGTTCGACGACAGTCGGCACAAACTGCCCCATTTTCATGCCCTGTTTGAAGGAAAAATGGCGGTCTTTGGTTTAGATGGTGCTTGTCTGGCGGGAGATATCGGCCCTCGGGCTTCACGGCTCGTTAAAGAGTGGGCGACCGAACGAAGAACAGAACTCAATGCCGCCTGGGAAAAGGCAATCAAAGGAAAGGAAGTTCCATGGATCAAAGCAATCAACTGATTAAGAAGGTGCAATCTCAGATATTACCAAGGCTTGTGATCGAAACAAGTGTAGGCAAACGGTATTTGGCTGATTTATCGCGGTTCAAGGGGGTTTATTGTTTTCCAAAATCACAGGCCGAATGGAACGAGGTTAGTGTAACCACCGCTGGGTACGCTCTGATTTGGCCCTCTCGCTTTGAGGTGCATGTTGACCAGGTTATCGATGCAGCGATCAGGGTAGAAGATGTCAGACAAACAGCATAAAAGCGAGTGGATGGGGCCCCTTGATCCATTAGGAATTAACGCCTATCAAGAGCATATGAGCACCCTCCAGATCAAAGGTATAGAGCTCAAGGAAACGATTCCAGGTATTTGGCGGATTGAGCCGTTTGGTTCCATGCGTGTCGGCGTACACCTCGTTGCCAGTGAGAATATTCTTCAGAAAATTAAGGACGACAAGAGCATCGACCAGGCTCTCAACGTAGCCACTTTACCCGGCGTGACTGATCCGGTACTTACCATGCCCGACATTCACCAGGGATATGGCTTCCCTATCGGTGGAGTTGCGGCCTTTCAGCTTCACGACGGGGTCGTCTCACCCGGTGGCGTTGGATACGATATCAACTGCGGAGTCCGACTCCTCAAAACCCCTCTTTTCAGAGAAGAAATACACGAACGTGAAAAGATGAGGCAACTTGTCATCGAACTTTTTAATAACGTACCCAGCGGTGTGGGTTCTCGACGCAAAGACTTACGCGTCACTTCGGATGATCTTGCTGATGTGTTGAAAAAGGGAGCTCGGTGGGCAGTCAGTCGTGGCTTTGGATATGCAGACGATTGCCAGTTTATCGAGGAGAATGGTCAACTTCCAAACGCCGACCCTGATGAAGTCAGCGACCGGGCAAAAGAACGGGGCGAGGGCCAGCTAGGAACATTGGGTTCCGGAAACCATTTTTTGGAAATTGAATATGTCGACGAAATTTTTGACCCTAATGCCGCGGCCACTTTTGGCTTGGTGAAGGACCAGATTGTCGTCAGTATCCACACCGGGTCCAGGGGCCTGGGGTATCAGGTCTGTTCCGACTATCTGGACATCGTTTTGCAGGCGGCGAGGAAGTATAAAATCGAACTCAAAGATCGCGAGCTAGCAGCCGCACCGCTTAGCTCAGAAGAAGGAAAGAGATACCTGGCCGCCATGGCAAGTGCCGCAAATTTCGCTTTTGCTAACAGACAAATTATCACACATTGGGTGAGAGAGACCTTCTCCCGTCACTTCGGTCCCATACAAATGCCCCTGCTTTATGATGTTTGTCACAATATTGCAAAGTTTGAAAAACTTCAGATCGGAAAAAAACTTCGCGAAGTGTGTGTTCACCGCAAAGGGGCCACCCGAGCCTATCCGCCCCGACATCCTTTGATTCCGCAACCCTATACTGATATCGGCCAACCGATTTTGATCCCGGGCGACATGGGTCGATACAGCTACTTGCTCGTCGGAAAAGAAGGCGCAATGGAGCGTTCGCTGGGAAGCGCCTGCCACGGCGCCGGTCGGGAACTTTCCCGACATCAGGCTAAACGACTCGCGAAAGGACGGGCCATTTCTCGTGAACTCGAAGATCGGGGCATCTATGTCAAAGCAGCAGGCCGCGATACCATTCTTGAGGAAATGCCGGAAGCCTACAAAGATGTCACCGACGTAGTCAAAGCAACCGAACATGCGGGAATTGCCGCGGCGGTCGCTCGGCTTAAACCCATTGGGGTAGTAAAGGGATGATGCCAGGTTGGACCTTTGCTAGCTTAGGAATCTTCTGCGTGTAAGTTGCTTGCCATCATCTCAATGGAAGCCTTCCCACCTGGGAGCTCTGCCCAGGTCTTCTCCCGAAAAACGCTCATCGACACACGTAACTTTTCACCAACAAGTTCTCCGCAGCTTGTCTTTCTACCCAGTCATAGCCTGTTTTATCCCTACCCGCTCCCAAGAATCTACTACCTGTCTGGGACCAGAGTTACGCTGCAAATAAGATTTTAAATTTTTCTTTTTTGAAAACTTTCACAACATCGGCAGCAAAT
>JACQOU010000333.1 GCA_016207775.1 Deltaproteobacteria bacterium | reverse complement strand
GGATTGAAATTACGTGTTGGTAGTGTTTTTAATTAATAAATTCAAATAACTTAGCTGGTGACCCCCAAACGGGGGATAGAGCGTTGTTGGTGAATTACCGTAGTATAGTTAGTGAGCGGTAACGCACCGCTTATTCAGGAGGAGGACGTATGAGGAAGTCAAAAGGTTTCAGCTTAGTCGAGTTAGTGATTGTGATGGCAGTGATTGCACTCATTCTAAGCATTGCCATACCCAATTTTCGAGCGATGCAGCAGGAAGGCCAACTGAGCAAAGCCCAAGCCGAGTTGGATACACTAAAAGTTGCCGTTGTTTCATATTGGAGAAATCATAGCTATGCATATCCTGCTGATATTTATGCAACATTAACAACCGCTTCTCCAGCAGTAATCACCACCAAGCTTTCTGATCCCTGGACAACCGATACAACGAACAGCACTTATGCGTATACGACAGCTTCGGATGCCTCGTTTGGCACTTACTTTTACATTTATACTAAAGGCCCGGCCAGTGATACCACGCCTTCCTGGGATTCGACTAACGACAGGGTGACCTACACCGGAAGTGGCTATGTAGTGAGTAACGCACCGGTCGTAAAGCAGTAACGTTCCGAGTTTACGTACTTAGAAAGGCTATCCCAATAGGATAGCCTTTCTTTTTTTTTGTAACTATTCAAGTCATGGTGAGCGCAGCGAAGCCATCTCGTCGATAAAGCAAGCGCGATGAGATTGCTTCGCCTTCGGCTCGCAAGGGCATTGTCGAAGAGAACCGGGAATGCGCTGAATAGTTACCTTTGTTTTGTATCATTTACTACAAAAGTGAACTGAACTTTCCGATAAGTATGTGAGAAGTCCTCAAAAAGTGAGGTCCATATGAGGCGCTGGGATATCACGCTGGTACTATGGTTTTTTGTTTTGGCTCTGATTGTATTCATAAACCCGTGGTGGTTTCCGCTCGCTTGGCAATGGAAAGTTACCTCTATTGTTGGGGCGTTTGTCGGTTCGTTTTTTCTGTTGTTGAACTACAACATTAAAACTTACGGGACTTCTATTTTTGGCAAAGACAACAATCGATTTCTTTCAGACAGAGAACAGTTAGCCGTTGCGGATATCCTTAAATCTAATCTGAGCTTTCGACGTACGATGTGTCTATTGAGCCTTGTGGCCCTTGCCTATTTGGTCGCTACAGTTGCAGGAATAGGACGGGTGACTACAAGGACTGAGCTTTATCTATATGTAACTGGATGGGCGGTCATTTGCTTGATTTTTGACCTCCAGATACGCGTGCATCTTATGTGCAATCTTCTTAAGAAAATGCTGTCACGCAGTTGAAACTGAAGGATATGCATGGGTGAGCCGGCACAAAATGTTCAGGCCCAAAATGGGGAGGGGAGTTTTCTTCCTACTCCTCTTGAAAGTATTCTCTTAGATATTATCTTGCCTCATTCCCTCTACGTTAAGGTTGCGGGCAAGTATGTTCTTTTTCGAATGGAAGGGGATAGGCTGACAGAGGAAAGAGCCGACGCCCTAAAAAAGAAAAACGTCGATACCGTATTTATACCAGCCGATGAATGGTCGAAATTCCTGGCAACACTTGAACAATACGATACTACCCAACTTGGGGGCGCGGAAGCAGAATCTGCAATCAGCCGGCTCAGAAGTCTTATTCTAGGTTATGGGCAGAAAATCGATCAGATTGCGGAGATAAGGCGCGAAGAATTGGTCAGGTTCCAGCAACTTGCCTCCCGTTTGGCACAGGCGATTCAGAAAAACCCAAAAGTCGGTGCTCGTATTTTGCGTCGGTACACAGATCCATCGCTTTACTTTGTTAATCACAGCGTAAACGTCGTCATTTACGGTCTTGTCATTGGAATGAAGTACGGACTATCGCTCCGGGACTTGAAAACAGTCGCTTATTCGGCGCTTATGCATAACATTGGAAATATGTTCATGCCCAAGCATATCCTTTACAAGCCGGGTGTGCTCAACCAAGACGAGTGGGAGGTTATTCGTACGCATCCAAAAAAAGGCGCGAGCTTGCTGCAGGAACTGCAGGCTCCCTCTGAAATAGTTACTGTCGCCTTGCAACACCATGAGCGCGTGGATGGGCAGGGCTATCCTCAAAAACTTAAGAGCGCAGAAATTCATATTTTTGCAAAAATTATTGCAGTCGCGGATGTTTTCGATGCTTTAACAAGCCACCGACCGTACCAGGGTCCTTTCGTTCCCGCCCTTGCAGTTCAGATGATGCGTTATATGGAAGGTAAATTTGATCCCCAAATCATGGGCATGACCGCAGAAGCATTTCAAAAATAAGACCCCCTCTGAAAAGGTACATCCTTCCTTTTCAGAAGAGGCCTCCGCCCCGTTACGGGTTACGCCGAACGAGACCCGATTTTTTCTTAAGGAAATGGCATTATCTGAAAAGGAAGGATGTACCTTTTCAGAGCTATCTTAGCAGCTTGGTTGTTGTGGTGGTCTGGACCCCGAGTACGCGCTTAACCTCATCAGACGTTGTTACACCAGCCTTAATTTTCTCTATTCCATTGTCATACATCGTGAGCATCCCATGGTCGCGAGCTTTTTGGAAAAGCAGTCCGGGATCAGCATTCTTCTTTATCAGCGGACGCATGTCGTTATGGATGAGCAGAATTTCCATTACTGGCAGTCTTCCTCGGTATCCTTCCTGGTGGCATTGTTGGCACCCTTTTCCTTTGTAAAAGACTTTAGGAGCATTTTCCCGGGTCAAGCCCAGCTCAGAGAGGTCTTTTTCTGACGGTTGATAGGAAGTCTTGCAACTTTCGCACAGTTTCCTCACCAGTCTTTGCGAAATCACCCCTTGAAGCGCGCTAGCCACTGTAAATCCTTCTGCTCCCATATCTACAAGACGCGCTACCGTTTGTGTGCTCGAGTTGGCATGGACTGTACTGAGAACAAGATGGCCGGTCAGAGAGGCCTGAAGGCCAATTTCTGCGGTTTCCAGATCTCGCATTTCTCCCACCAGGATGACATTTGGGTCTAATCGCAGCATTGCCCGGAGACCTGTCGCAAAAGTAAACCCCTTCTTTGTATTGACCTGAGCTTGACTGATTCCGCCAAGACGATATTCGATGGGGTCTTCGATGGTGAGGATGT
>JACQOU010000344.1 GCA_016207775.1 Deltaproteobacteria bacterium | reverse complement strand
GGACGGTCTACTTAGATTCATCAGTTTTGCTTCGTGTGGTCTTTAATGAGCCAGATCCTATAGAAGAGTTTTCAAATATAAGCCATGCAGTTTCTAGTGAGCTTATTCGCATCGAATGTCTACGCACCACCGATCGATTACGGCTAAAGAACGGATTATCCGAGGACGAGTATGTGCGAAGGGTCGATATAGTTCACAAATTTTTGAAACACATCGAGTTGGTGCGCCTATCTGCTGAAATTTTGAACCGGGCAAGCCAGCCTTTCCCGACTGCTCTTGGCACTTTGGATGCTATTCACTTATCGACCTGTCTTCTTTATAAAGAGAGGGTTAGCGAGGTACCCCTTTATACGCACGACGAGGGACTCAAGAAAGCTGCATCGGCGCTTGGGCTTGAGGTACATGGCTAACCGTAACCAAACTCTAGCCAGCGCTGCAACGCTAGAGGGATTTGATAGTTTTCTATTTATCGACTGAGAAAAATTGTGCGATGATTCGTTTATGAAAATATTTTTAACACTCATGCTTTTTGTTTTTGTCAGTCAGATCGCTGTAGCCAGGAAGCAGTCCATCAAGCGTAGACCTGCTTCATCGTCCGATTCGAGTACTATTCAGAAAATCCAGGAACTGGAAGACCATCGCCTAAGCTCACCCGTCTTGTTGGAGGCTGCCAAGAGTTCAGAGCGCACAATCGCTCACGCGGCACTCATTGCTTTGGGCCGGATTGGAGACCCCGCTTCCGTTCCCACCCTGGTCCAGGCACTGAGGAGAAAAGATAATAAACTGAAAACGGCTGCTGCATTCGCCTTGGGACTGGCAGGGGGTGACATCAGCCTCAAAAATCTCCAGCAGCACTATCGCTTCGAAAACGATCGAATCTTCAAACAGACTGCATTGGTCTCTATTGGTAGAGTGGGAGACGCAAAAACAACTGATTTTTTCCTTAATGTCTTGAAATCTGAAAGCCAACCCAACATCCTTGCAGCCGCTTGCCAGGGCTTGGGAATCTTATTAAGCGGGGAAACAAAAACATGGGACATCCCCCGGGAGCTTCTAGTACAAGCTACAAAATTAGCAGCACTTGCTGACCCAGCGGCCACTGCATGCGCTTTTTCACTCGCACGCTTCAAAGGCGAACCCTCTTTACTTCCCATCGACGAACTAAGAGATGCCCTTGTCAAAACGCAATCTCTTTCAGCAAAAGCTCTCATCTGCCGAGTGCTCGGCACCACTAAAAATGCGGCGGCAGGCAAAGCCCTTGCAAAAGAGCTGGAGCACTTCAGCCCTGCCGTCAGGATAGAAGCAGCAAAAGCTTTGGCCGGAATAGATCCGAATGAAAGCCTGGTCCCATTGAGTACAAAACTTTCGGATCCGGTCAGCTCCGTTGTGGCCGCAGCACTCGATGCCATTGGTCGGCAGGGTCCCAAAGCTTCAAAGCTCGAAACACTCGTACTCAAGCTGCAAAAAGAAAATAAATCACCATGGCTTCGAGAAACGGCCTTGAAAACGCTTGCCTTAATCAGCCCCGAAACGGCTCGAAGGCGCGCACTTGAAATACTGGCTCAGCCTAAGACAGAAGACTGGGTGGCTTCGGTCTATGCGCTTGGAGAGATCGGCAACACTGCAGACTCGGAAAAGCTTGCCCAGTTTGTGGGAGATTCCGATAGAAGGCTCTCCTTAGCTGCGGTTGATGGGCTATCGACTTTGCCGGAAGCGAAATTTTCGGCTGGAATAAAAGAAGCTTTAATGAAGGTACTCGAAGCAGCTGACGCTGGCCTTGGGGCCAGCATTGCCTCATTGGTTGAGAAACATAAATGGAGAGCGTTTGGTCCCTCGATTGCAAAAGCATATTTAGCTTTCAAGTCACCGGACCATATCGAGGCACGAGTTGCCGCCTTAGGAGCCCTGGGACAGATTGGCGATAGCTCTTATATGGGAATCCTGCAAGCGGCACTTAATGATGGCGAGAGACAGGTCGTAATTGCGGCAGTCAATGCAATCAAAAAAATTTCGGGTAATGACGAAAGCTCCAAAATTCCTCTCAACAGCCGGGTCGAAAGCGTTACACCTTCTTTGTCGGAAATAAAGCAGGCATTGCGAACAAACGTCATCATAAAAACAAATCGCGGGGAAATTGAGCTGCAAATGCAAGAACAGGCACCTTTAAACGCTGTGAACTTCGTAAGACTGGTAAAAAAAGGATTCTATGACAAAAAAACATTTCATCGAGTCGTACCTAATTTTGTGGTGCAGGGCGGAGACCCTCGAGGGGATGGGTACGGCGGACCCGGGTACTCGGTGCGTGATGAGGTTTCCTCGTTTTCTCATCAAAGAGGTGTAGTCGGAATGGCAACGGCTGGAAAAGATACAGGCGGTTGCCAGTTTTTTATCAATCTTGCTCCGAACCTTCACTTGGATGGCCGCTACACCGCTTTTGGAAAAGTAATCCGCGGAATGGAAGTTGCGGATCGTCTGGAAGTAGGGGATCAGATAATAAATGCGCGGGTAGTGTTCTAAAGGAGCGTTTTACGGCACGGGGTCAGGAGCATCTCCCATGGCAAGCTTATAACCGCGGGGAATGTAAATACCAGTGTCAGCCCATCCAGTTGATAAATTGGTAATGTCTGAACCCTTAAATACCACCCCATCGGAACGTAAATAGAACCAGTAAGTTCCATCATAGGCGATACTTTGAATTTTTGGATCAGTGGAAAGGGTTGTATAGCTCGAGTTAATGATGCGGCCATCGGCAGTAAGATAATAGGCGGTAGAACCCTGTTTTGCAGCATCAATGATATATCCCTGAGGAAAACTCGATACCAGAAAGTTTTTTCGGGTGTTGGTGCTCTCTTTTATTTTAACGCTTTCATACTTTGGATCGGCTTCGAATAATGTCCCAGTTCTCTCGGCGTCTGGAATAGCAGTTCCTTGGCTGGTGGAAGCCTGCATGATTCTTCCAGTTCCGTTCTCCAGGTATAGTACGGCTTGATAAATTGCTTTGTCTCCGCAACAGACCGCACCCGGGATAGACTTACACATGCGACAGTTGGGGTTACCAGCGGGCGTGCTAATCGTTTTTTGCAAATCGATAACCATTTGCAAAGATTTTCTGCCCCCCCCATCCGACTCTGCATGTGCGGAACGGATAAAAGGAAATTCAAACAAAGCTATTTTGGGAGGAACGGGAATAATATCAAGCTTGGCATCCAGTTTGTCCCCGAATGATGAAATACTGAATTCAGCATTTAATCCGTTGAGTGGTTCGATAGACTGATAAATTGTGCGGGTTGTTCCGGTACCGGTAGTTACAAAATCATCGACTGTGACCGTACAATTGGTTGTACAAGTGGAATCCGTCTTTTTTCTAAAAAAGGAACCCCAACTGAAAGTTGCGCTATTGCAAGCACCCCCTGGAGGGGCGCTCAACTTGGCGGTAAAATCGGCAACACTACCAGCATCCGTACACGTACCTGTCTTACAATTACAAAGGTTACCAGCGCTCGAGTTCAAATAGTCATTATAATTATCAAGAATCTG
>JACQOU010000343.1 GCA_016207775.1 Deltaproteobacteria bacterium | reverse complement strand
GGGTTGGGTCGGTCCAGTACAATGACTTTTTTGCCAGCGGACGCTGCCGAGCGCATGCAGTTCGCCATGGTGTACATAAAAGTATAAATCCGGGTTCCAATGTCCTGAAGGTCTACGACAAACGCATCAACTTTCTCCAGTTGATTCACCGATGGCTCGCGTTTGTTGCCGTAAAGGCTGAATATGGGAAGCCCTGATGCCGAATCGACCGCATCGTCGGATTCCACCATATTGTCCTGTTTTTCACCTTGAATGCCATGCTGAGGACCGAAAAAACAGGTTACGTTTAACCTTAGTTTTTTTTCGAGCAGCATTCTGGATGTGTGGATAAGATTTCGATTCACCGATGCCTGATTGCATAAGACTCCGATTCGAAGTCCCTTAAGCTTCCTGTACTCTTTCTTAACCAATACTTCGGATCCAATTTCCATATTACGATTCCAAATGCAAAATCCAGGTTAAAAACTATTGCCTCTTTTAGGCAAACGTGAAACGTTTCTGGCACCTGACAGGCAACGGTCAAACTTATTTTCAGGCACCTTAAGAATAAAGCTCCTCGGTACGGGTCCTCTTCCACCCACGACCCAATCGGTCAATGCCGGGTTAAGAGTGGCCAGCTCCTGTTCCGTCACTGCACACGCCAGCGCAAGCTCCTCAAATCGAGCATCTGCATTGACCGTGAATTCGACAAAGCGAATGGGTGTGTCGACCATCAATTTGCCGAAATGCGAGCGGTATTCTTTTTCCAAATCAATCATTGCAAGAAATTCTGAGTAAAAATTGGATGATGCAAAACCAAATGTTCGGGATTTATATTGCTTGATAATATGCGATAAACTTTCGGTCGCCAGCACCCGCATCGCTTTTGCCACACCCTCCCTTCCATGGTTGTAAGCCGTGATGGCCAATGGCCAGGAACCCAAAGCTTCGAAGTTTTGCCTCAACAGATCAGCTGCAGCCCTGGTTGCAGTCAAAGGATCATTTCGTTCATCGACCATTCGATCGATTCTCAGGTATTTTTTTCCGGTCGAACGCATAAACTGCCACACCCCGGATGCCCCAACGCGGGAACGCGCTTGCAAGTTAAAGGCGGATTCAACAAGAGGCAATCGAGTCAGCTCAACAGGCAACTTTTTACTTTTGAAAATTTCCATCATCTTGTGGAAATAGCGTCCACCGTAAAAAAAACCTTGTACTACACGATCCCGCTGGCCTATCTGAGCTCGAATCCTTTGAGTAGCAAGTAAGAACTTATCTTCGTCTCTAATCGATTCAAATTGTTTAAAAGTACTGAAATCTTCCAGTGGAATACTTGAAGGGTCAGCACGCCGTGCGTGCAGATCCAAAAGTCTGCGAACAATTTTTTCCTTCTCTCCTTTTAACAACTTGTTCACAATCTTCATTTGCTTGCGATAAGAAAGAGCCTTATCGCTGATGATATGGCCAATATCGACGACTTGATAGATGATCTCCGGATAATCAGCATCATGCAAGACCGCCTCAGAGCTTGTGTACTGAGAATATATTTTTTTCCAAAATTCCACTCTGGGGCGTAAATCGGACGGAATCGTGAAGGTTTCGTCGGCCTTGTAGCCTAATGTATCAGGCGCGTTTTCAAATTTAGGAAGCTCCATTTCTCTCGCTTGGCCGCCTGAATAAAGCTCGGCAAATGCGGCAATATTTTTGGGATCTCTGCGGACCGTCCAGAGCGGCTGTTCCTCTTCCCACGGCTCCGTGGGGTACGGCACGGGCAAAATAGCTAAAACGGAGAACGAAAGTAAGGACATCGCAACCAAGGTGGCCTTCATAGTTTTTCCTCTGAAAAGGTACATCCTTCCTTTTCAGAATCCTGCGTATGCAACCCATGTCTTTGCCGCTTTGCGAACCCGTTAGGTTGAGTCAAGTGCATACACAAGTTCAGAATTTACGACTAAATTTTGTTAGTGCCACGGCGATGGCATCCACCCAAGCAGTCATTTTACCGTATTTCATTGCGGGATCGTTAAGAATTATGGCAAACGCCAATGGCTCGTTGTCCGCCGATGTTGCAAAACCAGCGAGCGAAGTTACGCCATCCAGGCTTCCCGTTTTTGCGCGAATAGCAGGCACTGACGCATTGGGGAAACGCCTCCTGATTGTCCCGTCTTCCCCTGCAATGCCCAGGGAAGCCACAAACTCAGCGGAGATTGAAAAGTCTTGCCAGGCATTTGTTAACACGGTTAGTACCTGCCGGGCGGTCACCAACGTGTCGCGCGTAAGTCCGCTTCCATCAAAAATTTCATAGCTTTTTTTCTTGATCCCAACGTCTTCCAAAACATCTTCTACAGCCGTTATTCCTTTTATTAAGGTACCGGGCTCTCCCCACATATGAGCGCCAAGTTTTTTCAAAATCTGGTCAGCCACAAAATTATTACTAAATTTGTTCATTCCCCAAATAAGCTGCCAAAGCGGGAGGGAATCGAACTCCACCAGTAACTTGGCAGTCTCTGGCACCCTGCCTTCCTTAACTCGTCCTTGCACTTGTATGCCCCGCTGCTCTAGAAAATTCTTGAACATGTGTCCGGCGTACAAGGTCGGGTTTACAATATTACGGTAAAAACGCATTTCCGGCGCATCGAGTGGAATCGAGCCGCGTAACAGGACCGTATCGCCTATGTCCCCTTTTACAAAATCAGTCCTGCTTACCACGATCGAGTTCTTGGTTCCTGCCCCCTTTGTCGTCCCATGGTTAATGACGTCAATATAGGAATTCTGAGGATCGGTATGCACACGGGGCGGCTCGCCTATTTTCTCTCCAGCCCGCACATAGACGGTTGTGGTATTAAAATTAAAACTAAGCGCCCCAACTGGAGCGTTGTAGGCCTGGTCCTTTAGGTACTTGGGTCTTGTCAGAGGCGTCTTCTCCTCATCAAAGTAACTGGCATCGCCTATAATATCTCCTGTAATTTTCTTAACGTCCCAACGAATGAGCTCATTAACGAGCATCCACATTCTCTCGGAGACCAGACTGGGATCCCCGCCGCCCTTAATGTAGAGGTCACCCTGCAATTGCCCTTCTCGCACAGGTCCTTTGGCATACAAATAGGTTTTGAATGTTCCGGTGGGTTTTAACTTTCGAAGGGCGGCAAAGGCAGTAAATATCTTGTTGACCGAGGCCGGAATCAGAAGCTTGTCCGCATTTCGTTCATAGAGAACTTCGTTACGGGTCAGGGATCCAACAACGATTCCAGAAAGAAGTCTCGGGTGTTTGCCGGGTGGTAGAGCCGACTCAATCGCTTTCTTCAGCGAAAGATTGTGCGAAGGTGTCAGCTTCACAGGCAACACTTGGGCGCAGTAAATCGCTCCGCATAATATCAAAATTAAACACTTGGAATGATTCATGGATAAATATTTTACCTTAGAACTAAGGGAAAGAATCAGGCAAAAGCCGTTTCAGGGACAAAAAACGGCATACTGTCAACCGTACTTACTTCCCGCTACTGCTAGCAACCCTTCAGACTACGCAATTCTACGCAGCGCAGACCACGATTATGCGTGACGTCAAAGTGCTTTACTGATTGGTATTCGCATTGCATTATCTTTTTAAGGAAGGTGGGGGTCAGCGTTCCGAGTCCAGCTCGGCCTTCCTGGACCGGGACCGCCCCGCTTTCCTTATTGAAGGCAAATCGAGCCCCTTAACCGAAACAACAACGCGTATGGTTAAACTAAGCGTATGGTTAAACAAATCGTATGGTGACGAATCACGAAAAGGTCCTTGTCGTAGATGATGAGGTGGAGAATGTGAAGGCACTGGAGCGCACCTTACGCGGCCAATTTGAAGTGACTTGCTGTATTTCAGCTAAAGAGGCGTTCACTCGAGTCCAAAAGGAAGATTTTTTAGTGGTCATTTCTGACCAGCGAATGCCCGAAATGCTGGGAACTGACTTGCTTGCTCAAATTGCGAGCACCCGTCCACTTACCACTCGCGTTATTCTTACTGGATATACTGAAACTCGTGAAATTTTGGATGCCATCAACCGCGCGCATATTTACCGCTATGTGACCAAGCCCTGGGACAACTTGGAGTTGATCTCCGTTGTCCAGCAAGCAGCCGAGTACAGCAGGCTCAAACGGCAAAATAACAGGCTAATCCGGGAGCTTGAAATTAAGAACCAAAACTTGCTTGCTAAGGAACAGGACTTAACCACGCTTAATCAGAATCTTGAAAAGATCGTTTCACAGAAGACTACCGAGTTAAGGCACGCAAATGAAAAACTGAGCGAACTTGCAATGACAGACCCGCTGACCGGCATCATGAACCGGAGGGCTTTTTTTGGCCGTTTTGAAATCGAAATTGAAAGGTCTAAACGCTATGTGCACTCGCTCGCTGTGGCAATGATTGATGTCGACCACTTCAAGCCTTTTAATGATAGGGAAGGGCATCTTCTGGGGGATGAAGCACTGAGAAAAGTCGCGCAACTTTTATCTTCCAGTATCAGAAAAACAGACCTTCTGTGCCGCTACGGCGGGGAAGAATTCGCGCTTTTTATGCCCGAAACGGAAGTGGGGAAAGGATATGAAATTTGTGAGCGCCTGCGGCTTGCCGTAGTAAATAATAAATTCCAAGGCAGAAATTCCCAAGTCTGCCTGACTATCAGTATCGGCTTGGCTGGATTCCCGCTGGATGGAACCAACTCGAATCAATTGATCGAGGCTGCAGACAAGGCGCTTTATAGCGCCAAGCAATCTGGACGCAATAAAGTAACATGTCAGACCAAGTGAATGTTACGTTTCATACCCCCGAGGACCTGTCCCAAGGCACGATTGTTTCACTTTCGGCTGAGCAATCGCACCACTTGATGCACGTACTGAGAATCAAGGAAGGCAAACACGTCTTGCTTTTTAACGGTGCTGGCGCGCGAGCACGGGCAAAAGTGATTGAGAGCCACCCCAAACGGTGTCGACTGGAGGTGGTTGAATTGATGCCACTGAACTTCCCGCCCCTGCGGGTGTCCCTTTGCTTCGGTCTTCCCAAAGGAAACGCACTGGACTTCATTATTCGGAGAGTAACAGAGATCGGAGTAAGGAGTTTTCATCCTCTGATTACTGACCACTCCTTAAGAGCGACTCATTGGAATGAAAAGCGATGGGCTCGGGTGGTCATCGAAGTTTGTAAACAAGCTGAACAACCGCTGATCCCGCAATTGTTCAATCCCTCAAATCTGGATCACTGGTTACAGGCTCGTGAACCATCAGCGTTATTTTTTTGCGACGAACAGGCAAGAACCGCGAAACTCGCCAAAATACCCACAGAGGGGCCTTGCGATCTTCTCATCGGCCCAGAAGGAGGATGGAGTGCAGACGAACGTCAAAGAATTATAAGAGCTGGTGCGGTCGGGCTTGGACTCGGTAAAAATAGATTGCGTACAGAAACAGCCGCGGTGGTTGCTGTTACCCTACTTAAGATGTCGATCGGGGAATTGTAATGATATGATTATCGTATGTGGAAGGTCTTCCTCGCCTTTGTATCTCACCGACTTGTACTGTTCATAGCAGCCCTGTTCATGATTAACCAAAGTCTTAACGGAGAAAAAGACTCCACACCGTTTCGCTTGCATCCCTTTCCAATCCTCATGCAAGAGTTTTTTTCAAAGGTGAACGCGGATACTGAGGTTTCACGTTTGCTTCGCTTATCCGATCAACGCATTGGAGCCATGCTTAAGCACACGCCCGATCCTGTTCCCCTGTTAGTCCAGTGGACCTCCAATTTTTTTCGAATGCAACCCTTGCACGCCTTGTTGATTGTTTCCAATATCATTTTCATGCTTTTTCTTTGGGAACTTTTTCAATTACTGAACCGATTCGTAACCCCAGACGTCGCTGCAAGCGGTACCCTATTGGCTGTACTGCTGCCCACCAGCTATGAGCTCAGCCTGGGCTCCTCTTTTGTGACGGTCTGCTATTTGACGATGTTGATTATTCGCCATGCACTCGACAACCAATGGCTCATAGCAGGCCTGGGTGCGGCAGTTCTTTCTGCGTTTGATCCGATTGTCGTAGGGCTTTTACCTCTGGTACTGAGCATTTTTTGGTATTTTCAACGTCATTTTTTTGCAGCTCAAATTATAAAGCGCGCCTGTTTTTTTTTCCTGCCCCTTTTTTGCATGATCTTATGGAGGTTCGATCTTTACCGTGACATTCCACTGCTTGTTCAGCAGTCTGCCATTGTTCATGTATATCACGCTGCACTTCAACACCAAGCTGGAATATCTTTACTCAACGCTTCTCTTGGTCAGACTTTAACGATCATCCTATTGTTGGTAGGAGGCATTATCGCTTTTGTTGTTAACTTTGCATTCGTACACAAAATTATTCCACTGTACTTTCTTTTTGCGTTGCTTGCCTTCTCGCCCTACGGAGAGGTTGCTTCCAGAGCCTCGCTGGCGGTGGCCTGCTTACAGGGTATCTCGTCTGTTGCCACAAGACCCATTCTACGACTGCTCGTTCTTTTGATGCTGATATTCGGAGTCATTGAAGTAGTAGCAGCTTTTCGCTGAGCTCACTGAGATTTTAGCCAGATTTGCGAGCAAGATTGGATGCAAACACCCGTATTTTTCGTTTCAACTGCTGTTTTTCAAGCAAAATTGTATTGCCAATTTTGCGCTCCAAACGCCTCTTTGAGCGAGAAAGCTGGGTGATTAGCTTTCGAATGTTAATGCCCTTGGCAGAAAAAGATAAAGTACGGTGGCTGTTATGGTTGGCCTTCAGGCTTTTGAGCGTCCGCTCCAAATCTTGGTAGACCCGTAGCAAGCGACTGATATGCGGCTTTCTTGGCAAAGAAGCTTGAAGCAATGTTCGACCATTGGAGCCGTTTCTAAATGCGGACTGTTTCTGCATTACTTCCCTGGTTCAAAGCAAAAAGTGTGCCGCCAACCAAAACAACTGGCAAGCCACTGTGCATCGGTAAAGGGATCTTATCCGAAGCTTGGCAGAAAAATACTCAAGCCCCCAAAAACCGAAAAATTGCTCTTGATTTGTTTGTTCCCGTATATCGGCGTATAGACGATATAATCGCGCATATCCACCACAAGTCCGAGCACATTGTTTAAGAAGAGCTTTATCCCGAAACCAACTGTTGCCATTGGATCAAAGTTAGAGCGCAGAATGGATTCCGATACATCCCCTCCGACTCCCGAAGCGGACAGACGAAGTTGCTCAGCTTTTGCCATTCCAAGCCCTGCCAAAAGGTATATATCAAAATGCAGCACCGAACGTCCTACAATCCGAACCTTGCCGTAAAACGGAGAAACAAGAAAATTTGTACCCAGAAGCATCTTCAGTTGAGGAGTCTGCACGTCAGACAAACCCTTGTCTTTGACCAAACCAGTAAAATAGCTCGTGGTACTGGGAAACGTAATCTGCGCATCAAGTATTTCCCAACTAAAATGATCCGTGAAATGCCAAGCAGCTCTGCCACCGAGCATATAATGATTAATGAGTGAATCGTAAGGCATTACACCCACTACCGGGGTGAATTCCAGATGGCCTTTCTTATAGAAATGCTTATGGCGCAGGACTGCATCGATAGAACGCTCATACTCATCCTGATCAGGCGGAATATCGTTCGCAAAGCAGGGCACAAAAGCCACAAAAACCAGACAGAAAAAAAAGATGCGAACTATTTGAATTGTCATGGGTTTTACCAGGGTTTTATTAATTTGACCACGACTCGGCTAAATGTTCAACTTTTGCTTTTTGCCAGCAATTGTCATAATACTTTTTGGTTCGCAAATGGAGGACCCCTTTAATGCAAGATGGCTTTTTTAACGTCGTCCTACTTGTTCCCGTTTTTCTTTTTTCATTATGCGTACACGAGTATGCGCATGGCTGGGTAGCCGTTAAGCGTGGAGATGCCACACCTATGCTATTGGGAAGGCTCACCTTGCATCCGATGGCTCACGCCGATCTGGTGGGCACCTTGCTACTGCCTATCATTTGTATTTATAACGGATGGCCGTTTTTTGGCTGGGCAAAACCGGTACCCGTAGACACGCAAAATTTTAAGCATGGAAGACGAGACATGGCGTTGGTTGCTTTTGCCGGACCTTTGGCGAATATTATTTTGGCAATATTATCGACGGTAGCTTTGGGATTTCTGGTTCGATTACCCCTGCAGAGCAAAGTTCTGCAGACAACGGAACTACTGAGCGTAGTCATGATTCAGGTCAATCTCATGCTCGCTTTTTTTAATCTTATTCCCATCCCTCCGCTCGACGGGTATCGAATCCTGCAAGGCTTCCTCAGTCCTACAGCCGCCTTCCAGATAGAGCGGCTGGAACCATATGCCAACATCCTCTTGCTCGTACTTTTAATTTCTGGCGGGCTTCAATTTATCGGAGCACCCGTTATCCATGTTTTCCGCTGGCTGCTGTTCGCAGCAGGGGCGATATGAAGCAGTGGGCGATATGACCCAAGAAAACACATCCCACTAAACGCAAAAGAAAAGGCTTTCGTGAATGGTTGCGCCGGGTTTGGCCGGGGCTAGCCTGCAGGGCCCCGGCCACCCGGCAAGCATCTCGTACTGTTCCACGTTGCCACGTTGGTTGCAGGCATAATAGTTTGGCGCTTGGCGTGGGCAGAGTAATCTGCCCAGCCCAAGCCCCAAACGCTACCCAAAGTTTAGAAAAAACTGTTGACGAGTTTTGGACGCATTTCCTTTTTTGATGATCGCCCTGCTTCCAAAGGCCCCTCCCATGCGCATAATAGCCCCCCTACAGTGATGCAATAAGT
>JACQOU010000324.1 GCA_016207775.1 Deltaproteobacteria bacterium | reverse complement strand
GAGCAAGGTTGTGACAAAATTTGCGTTTGGAATTTTGTGTATTTTGCTGTATATCTCCTTGCCCGAAATCGTAGTAACGAGTGGTTGTTGAGGTTTGGTATGCTTGAAAAAGAGGTTCAGGGTTGTGCGAAGATGAGTCGAAATGTTTTTGTAAGTTTAATATCTATCGTCCCACTTTTTTTGATTGGAGTTGTTATCTGCGGTTGTGGAAATCTTTGCAAAGAAGGTGAAAGGGCCGTTTGGAAGCGAGAATTGCGAGCCCGACCTGATGGTAAAGTATACGAAGAAAATAATTATGTTTGTGTCGCGGTTTCCGGGCCCCGGCCAAGTTCTGGTTCAGGAAATAGGAATCCGGAAATTAACAAGCTGCCAGAAACAAAAAGGCCGGAACAAACACCGATTCCGCCCGGTCACAAGCCTGTAATTCCACCGGGTAATAAGGCGCCAATCTTACTGGAAATCCCTACCCACAATCTAAATTATTTATCCGGTGTGTGGTGGTCACGACCAGAAACTTATCAAGAAAAGAAAAATGGTTCCCAAATTACAGTTGAAAGCGTTACCCATCTTCGTTTCGATAACAACAAGATGATAATAAGCCGGGCCTGCAAGTATTTACCCAACAATAGTAATGCAGTTCTCTTGGGAAAATCTGAAGTCCGGGTTGATGTCACCATCCCGTTTGAGGTGGGCTATACGAGTTTCCAGATTCCAATAATACCGATACTGCAGTTGAAAGAAGTTGCTCTCGCCCAGGAATCACTTAAATTTAGATCGAGTGATAATGAACAAGTGTTTTCTTTTGACTGCGTAGTGAATATCGGAGTTAAAACCCTGTTTTTCTCTACATATGAAAAAGCGCAAGAACTCAAGCTTTACAGTTCCCATGATGCTTTCCATTCTGGTCGTGTGATCGGTTTGCCTTATTCTTTTGTGCGCAGTGCTCCAACAAGATAATTTATATTGTAATAACAATAGCTTGTAACTGTTTTATTGTTTGTTGTCTAAAATATTAGACTCGTGCTGATACCCCACCGGTACTGCTGAGGGCAGCGAAAACAAGAAAAAAGTAATCTACAGCACCTTGTTTTTCATTCCTTCAAACCAGCTAAAAATCTGATAGACCTAAAACCCGGATGCTTTTTTCGTTGGTTTCACGTCAACGGACAGCCTGAGCCCTATGGCATCAAGCAGGGAAACCAGAGTCGAGAGTTTCGGGTTGCCGGTTTTTGAAAGCGCCTTATACAGACTTTCCCGTCCGAGTTTTGCTTCTTCCGCTAGTTCGCCTATACCATAAGCGGTAGCCACATCCCTGAGCGCTATTAGGAAAAGTTCTTCCGCATCCTTATCAGTATCCTCAAGATGGGCATTCAAGTAGGCCGCAGCTTCCTTAGGATCTTTTAAGGACTCAATCAGTGCTTCCTTATAGTCTCTTGTTCTTTTAGGCATTGTTTTAGCTTTTTGTGGATATCAGTTCCTCCACCTTTTGGAAGGCTCGCATGAGGTTTTCTCCCAGAATTTTGCGAATGTCTGATTCTGAGTAATGGCGCTTGAGCAATTCCTCGGTAATACTGGGGTAACAAGAGACATCCTCAAGCCCATCGGGCACTAATTCGACGCCATCGTAATCCGAGCCCAGCCCAACATGGTCAATACCCGCGACTTTGACGATATGGTCGATGTGATCCACTAACGTTGCTACGTTTACTCGTCCCCCGTGTTCAATGTACCGATTATAGAAGTTCACCATCACTACGCCGCCGTTAGAAGCGATTGTTTGTAGGACATCGTCAGGAACGTTTCTTGGATGCTGCGTGACTGAGTAGGCCGATGAATGGGAAGCGATTACAGGCGAGGTGCTGACCTGCAAAACGCTGCGCATGGCTCTAGCTGAAACATGGGAAATATCCACCAGCATTCCTAGCGCGTTCATTTCGCGCACGACTGATTCCCCGAAAGCATTCAAAGGTTGTGACATGGGTGAGTCTGTCGCAGATTCAATCCAGTCCAGGTTTTTTGAATGGGTGAGTGTCATGTACCGGGCACCTTTGGCGTATAGCTTGGTCAAGGTTTCCAGTGAATTGTTGATCGAATGTCCGCCCTCAACACCAATCAGAGATGCAATTTTTCCTTTTAGCCGCGCCTGGCGGATGTCCTTGGTAGAAAGTGCAAGCTGCAACGTGCTGGAATATTTTTTTGCCATTCGCTCGATCAGGTCCATTTGTTCAAAAGTCATCTTCACTGCGGATGCTTGTGGTTGGCTCATGGGGACATAAGCGGACCAAAACTGAGCGCCCATCCCGCCCTGCCGCAGGCGAACCATGTCTGTGTGAAAGTTGTTCTGCACAGTATCTAAGTTAAACTTGGTCAGATCCATATCTGCATGGGTGCGTAGCCCCCACGGTAAATCATTATGTCCGTCTACAACCAGGGAACTTTGATGGATCCGTAGCACTTCATCAGAATAATGAGTGTTGCCACATGCACCTACGCCAGCAAAGGTACTGGCGCTAAATGTCATGAACCATCCGACGACAAACAGGCTTGAAGCTTTCATTGGGGCCTCCAATACCACCAGCCTATCGATTGACACGACTGTAAGCAAGCACCTTGACGGGATTGGTACGAATGGACAGAATCAAGGCTCGATTTTTGTTTTCACGTTAAATGAGGTCACAGGTGGCAGGAACCGCTAAAGATCAAGGAGTGAGTGGGCCCCTAAAAGCTGGGATGCTGGAGCGTTCGGGATTGGCGATGGATAGTGTCCGCACTTGGCTCACGCGTTTCTGGAAAATTGGTCTGTTAATGGCCAAAGGAGCCTATCTAATCGGTGAGCGCAGGCGACTGTTCTTGAGATTGGGAGAAGAAGTGTATTACAAGATTTGCAAAGGAGAATTGCGGCACGCCGAGTTGGAGTCCGTTGTCCATCAGCTGGATCGGCTGACAAAGAAAATAGAAATCGAAGAAATGCTCATACGGAATCTTCGCTTTGGCACGAGTCGGACAGTCCGCTCGAACCAAATTCCATCTGAAGGGAATACGTGAGGTATGTTTTCTTGGAACGATTCGCAAAAACTCCTTATGGAAACCGTTTCTCATTTTGCGAAAACCGAACTCGCCTCCTTGGCCCACCAAATTGACGAAGAGGAAGGATTCAACGATTCAGCGCTAAGAAAAATGGGTGAGCTTGGACTTTTGGGTGTGACTGCAGAAGAAAAATTTGGAGGAGCTGGACTGGGGTGTGTTGAAGCCACCCTGGTAATGGAAAAACTGGCGGAACACTGTGCTTCGACCACTCTGTCCTACTTAGCCCATTCCATATTGTGCGTTAATAACTTGAATGAAAATGCCTCAGAAATTCAAAAAACGCAGTATCTTCCCGGCTTGATTCAAGGGGCACAGTTGGGTGGGATGGGAATGACCGAGCCCGAAGCGGGGAGTGATTCGCTAGGGATGCGTGCAAAAGCTGTAAAAAAGGGTGATCGGTATTTCCTCAATGGAACAAAAACTTTCATTACGAATGGTCCTGTGGCCGACGTTTTCGTGGTCTATGCGAAGACTGGAAGTGGCAGAAAGGATATCTCAACATTCATTGTAGAAAAAAACTTTCGGGGTTTTAAAGTCGGCAAGCGTTTGCACAAATTGGGTATGCGTGGGTCGCCCACTTCCGAGCTTATCCTTGAGAATTGTGAAGTGCCGGAGTGCAATCGTATCGGTGGCGAAAACGAAAGCGTTCAGCACATGATGCGAAACCTCAATATTGAGCGCATCACCATCTCGGGTATATCACTTGGGGTGGCTAGTGCCGCCCTTAATTACTCTGTACGTTATGCAAAAGAGCGCCAGCAATTTGGGAAGCCTATTGCGGATTTTCAGATGATTCAGGAAAAGATTGCTGAAATGGCAACATCGTTGGATGCGGGAAGAGCCCTCACGTATTCAATGGCTCTGGAATTCGACAGAGGTAATCGAGAGGATCTCAGTCTAGGTGGCCGGGCGAAACTGTTTACCGCACAAATGGCGACTCGGATTTGTCTGGAGGCTGTGCAGATTCTGGGAGGATATGGCTATACGAAGGAATATCCTGTCGAACGCTATTTGAGAGATGCAAAGCTGATGGAAATTGGCGCTGGAACAAATGAAATAATGCGTATTCTGATTGCTCGAAAGCTACTCACTGCATGAAAGACGAAGGCATCTATCCTCAACCGACTCCACAGGAACTGGCAATCCGGAAGCGCGTTCGTTTGGTGGCTGATCAATGTCTCCGTCCTTATGTGATTAGCGACGATGAAAATGCGTTTTTTCGCAGGGAAGCGTTCAACACGCTTGCTTCGCAAGGGCTTTCATCCATTTCCTTAGCAAAAGAGTATGGAGGGCAGGGTCTGTCGTATCGTTGTTATTTCGCCTCCATTGAAGAAATGGCGCGTGTTTCACTGTCCATGGCTGTTACCGTAGGAGTCACCAATCTTGTTCAGGGTGCCTTGGTTGCATTTGGAAATGAAAAGCAGAAACAAACGTTCTTATTCCCTCTTGCTAAAGGCGAATATCTGGGTGCGTTCTCGCTCTCAGAGCCCCATAGTGGTTCGGACGCGGCTGCTTTGAAATGCCAGGCCACCTGCGTGGAAGGCGGCTATCTTCTTAATGGCATCAAGCAATGGTGCACAAGTGCGGGCGTTGCCGACCTTTACCTGGTTATGGCGAGGACGGGTGCTCATCCTATAAAAGGGGTATCTTCGTTCTTGGTGCCCAAACAGTCCAAAGGGTTTAGGGTTGGAAAGCAGGAAGACAAGATGGGGTTGCGCGCTTCGCCGCTGGCCGAGCTGATTTTCGAAAATTGTTTTGTTCCAGGGCAAAACCTTTTAGGTGAGCAGGGAAAGGGTTTGACGGTTGCTTTTGCGCAGCTAGAGACGGGACGACTGGGCGTTGCAGCAGCCTCTATCGGCATTGCACTGAGCGCACTGGAACGCGTTTGGAAGTTATATAAAGCAGGAAAAATAGAATCCGATCTGCTCGAGGGCATCCGTCTGGGTGTAGCCTCGCACTATGCTTCTCTTCAGGCTGTACGAGCGCTGCTTGGGTCTGCCGCTGAATTGAAAGACGCAAAAAAACCGACCGTGATGCTCGCTTCGAGTGCGAAGCTGTTGGCATCCGAGCTTGCGATGCAAATTACAAGTGACGTGGTGAGCTGGATGGGTTGTTACGGCTTGTTGAAGGAATTCGAAGTTGAGCGGCTTATGAGGGATGCGAAATGTTTGCAGATAGTTGAGGGTACCAGCCAGATACAGCAATTGGTTCTGGCAAGAGAAATGGAGGGTTTATTGCTATGAAACCCGTATGGAATCTTCCGGGCTTCACCCTGGATCTGAGACATTTATGGGACAAGACTGGCGGCCCAAACGTTGAGAGTCAAAAAGCAGGGTTAATGGAGGAACTCCACCGTTTGCTTCAGGAAAAATTTGCATCGGAAGTCGGTTTTTATGACTGGCCGATAAAAGTTCGAGAGTCTGAACTGGTAAAGATTGAGCATTGTTCGGAAAATTTACGGAAGCGTTTTGACGGGGTGGCTTGCTTTGGAATCGGGGGTTCTTTTTTGGGAGCTGCCTCCGTTATTGGAGCACTTCGCCCGCCAGAGGATGCTTTTCCTTTGATTTGGGTAAGCCAGGTCGACCCGGATTCTATCTCACAGGCTCATAGAAAGATCGTTGGCCGCAATATTGCTCCAGTTGTTATTAGTAAATCAGGCAATACGGTTGAGACGTTGGCAGGTTTTTATCACTTTAGCCGGGAACTCAATTTGGACGGTTGCATTGTGGTGACCGATCCCAATAAGGGTGAACTGCGGCGGCTTGCCAATCAGCTGGCATGGCAGTCTTTTGACGTCCCCTCCAATATAGGCGGACGCTTTTCTGTTTTTACGGCCGTTGGCCTTTTACCTTGTGCCTTGGCATCGATTCCAATCCGGGCGTTAATGGATGGAGCTCGAGCCATGCGGGATTGCCTTGAGCATTTAAGCCCCAGTGAAAATCCAGCATACTGGCTCGCCTTATCGTATAAGCATTGGTTTGATCGGGGATGTAATGTCCAATATTGGATGCCTTACCATGCCCAACTCAGGCTTTTGGCCGACTGGAATATTCAGCTGTGGTCAGAAAGCTTAGGAAAAAGAAAAAAGGTCAATGCTAAAGAAGCCACCGGCTTTACTGCTTGTGCTGCTTTAGGAACCAGTGACCAGCATTCGCTGCTACAGCTCTTTAAGGATGGGCCTAGAGATAAAGTGATCGGCTTTTTAGATGTTTGTTCCGACACGAACACCCTCATCCAGGAACCGGCCTTTAGTATAGAAGAGGGAAAGCAGGTTGTGGGACACAGCTTTGAAGAGCTCACTCGTTTGGCGTGTGTCGCGACAGAAACCAGTCTCAATCGAGCAGATGTTCCAACCTATCGAGTGATATTGGAGCCGGGAGCAAAAGCCCTGGGTGCTCTCATGTTCCTGGATTTAGTTTCCTGTGCGTTTGCAGGCGAGTTATTCGGCGTGTCTGCATTCGACCAACCGGGTGTAGAGGAAGCGAAAAAGCTGCTCAGAGAATCGATGGAAAAATAGACATGATATAATTCTGCTTATGAGCCAGCCAAAACAAAGTCCGAAGCCGGAAGTGGATAAAACGGAAGTCGCTGAAAGCGATACGCTAAAAATTCGTTTGGAAGAAGCTAAATGGACTTCCGCTGTGCTGGTAGTCATTTCTGGACGACCCTTAGGAAAATCATTTTTTCTTTCCAAAGAAAAGATGGTTCTCGGGCGTGACCTTACTGCCGATATCAGTATTGGAGAAAGCTCCATTTCACGCAAGCACACGCAGTTTGAGATTACCGATCAGGGGATTGTGGCCAGGGATCTGGGCAGCACGAACGGCACGTTTGTGAATGACCAAAAAATTGATGATCGGCTTTTGGAAGATGGAGATTTAATCCGTTGCGGGAATACTATTTTAAAATTTCTTAAGGAAGGGAAGATTGAAAACGTTCACTACGGCAAAATGTATGATTTGGCCACTCGAGACGACCTAACCGGTGCTTTGAACAAAAAAGCAATTACCGAGTTAATCCGGGAAGAATTTGCCAGGAGTCAGGCGAAGCTTCTGCCGTTAACGATGCTCATGTTTGATATCGATCACTTTAAGCAGACCAACGATACTTTTGGTCACCTGGCGGGGGATTACGTGCTGAAAGAAACCTGTAACTTGATCAAAAACAGGATGATTCGACAGCAGGATGCTCTGGGCCGTTACGGGGGCGAGGAGTTTGCGCTGGTATTAAGGGAAACCCCCTTACATATTGCGGTCGATGTGGCTGAGCGTATTCGTTCTACCATTGAAAAAAATAATTTTAATTTTGATGGGAAGCAAATTCCGGTGACTATAAGCATTGGGGTTGTTTCCATGGATTCAACCACAAAAAACTTCGAGGACCTCATTGCGCTGGCCGATAAGGCGCTTTATGACGCAAAAAACCAGGGTCGAAACCGCGTTTGCGTGCGTTAATACCAGGTTGAATCCAGAGTTACAGATCGAGGTTAAAACTTAACCTGCAATTCGTTTAAGAAGATATGTTTCATGGAGCTTGAAGAATAGGCTCCTGTGCCCGAAGCCCCATTTGGGATCTCACCAATATAATTAATTTGGTTTTTAATATTGGCATTGATGTGCCAATTCAGCCCCAAAATCACAGACTGAAGGTCACTGGGCTCTCCCTCCGTTACGTTATCGAAGCGAGCGAGCTCCCATCGCACAACTGCCTGCACTCCTTTTGAATCATTGCCAGTCAACCAATACCCAAGCTGACCATAGGCCCCGATAAGTCCTTGCCACCCCGCAGAGGCGGTTCCGGCTGCTGGTGCGTCGTTCTTGAACTTAAAAACCATCCCTTCGGCCCGAAAGGACCAATCGCGATAGTTGATGTCGACATCAGCCAGATACCCATGTCGTCGACCCGAGATTTTGCGAGACAGGTAAGGGACAAAAGCGTGATCGTAAAGATTGAGATCTCCCTCAGGTTCAGAATTCGTTTCATAGCCTAAGCCGATACTGAATTCTTCAATGGGTTGGATGACGCCTTTCACCTGAATCTGCTTATGACCGTTATTGTCATTAGGGGTCCCAGAACTGCTTCCGTTTCCGTTGAAAAGGCCAAAGTACCAATTGAAAATTCCGCCCCAAACGCGGCCAAAGAGCATTGCCCCCATCTGTACATCCAACGCTCCTGTGGCAATCATAGTGTTCAACACAGAGGCGCGTTCGATGACATCCAATGCCCGAGAGGATCGGGAGTTTTCACTCGAAAACGGGCCGACAAATTTTCCAACTCTTAACTGGAGATAATCGCGAACCAACCGGGTCGTAAGGCGTGCTTCGATAAGACCAAAGTTGCGGTGGTCGGCCGGGACTGCGATCGGAAGCGTCGGGGTACCCACTTCAAAGAGAAACTCAAAATCCCGAAACAGGGTAGTCATTACATCCAAACGGGCGCGTCGCATACTAAACGCTGTGGGTGCATCCACCCGACTGGCAATCCCCTTGTCGTAGTAGTCGCTGGAATAAAAAGCACCGAGCATTTGGGCATAGCCCATTAAAGAGAATTGAAAACTTTGGTCGGAGGATGCGACGTAAAACCCACCGCCGCCTTCACGAAACCCCGAGGAGAAATTTTCCGATAAAGCAACCTGTCCCAGCACAAGGCCCGTGATTAGAATGAGTGCACGCATGGTGGCTCCTTACTTTGTATGCTTGAGTTATGAGCTGACCTTGCCAATGAGCCAACCATACCGTCGGTATTTCGACTCACCAGCAAGTGATCGACTGCATTTTACGTCTCAATTTTACAATTGTCGAGCTAGGTTCAAGGTTACTGCTGCGGTAACCCACTGAACGCAAAGCCACTCAATTTGGGTTTGCTGTCGACTACGAAGTAACTTGAAGAAGCGTATTTCATACTTCTTAAGGGCAACCCTTGGGGAGGAACCACTTTGAGCATTACTTGATGCTCGCCACTGTCGCCGGCTTGGATGTCAATGGCACCGTGGCCGGAAACAAGATACTCAGCCTGACAAATCTCATCGTCGGGCGAATTGGTCATTGTGCAAAAGATATCCTTGCGATTCAAGTTCATCGCCATCGGTTGGAATCGTACCTGATTGCCCGAAATCTTATCTTCTCGGACGAGATAGCCGGTCAGTCGAGATGGGAGCTGTTTTGCCATCCAGGACTTCATTCCGCTACGCACGGCTCCGGTCGCTCGCATGATGATTCTTGGATAAACTCTGGCTTTGCTTCCCATTTGAACATAACCTTGGCTTGTCTTGCTGTCCTTTGCTTTGAGTACGCTGCTAATGAGAACGATTTCTCTCCCTTGGGCAGGTGCAATTGCAGACAAAAAATATACAGTGATGGCGGCAATACGGAAGCGCATAAAAACCTCCTTACAATGGTCTGGGAATTGGCGTCACTTTCCAACAATGCAAAGGCGGAGCCAAAGCAATTGGCGCTGGGAAAAGTACTCCTGCACTGAATAATTTTTCTGCAGGCTTTCCGTATGAAATTGTTTTTGCCGGTAATTCAATGGGTTGGGGCGTTCACGCAGTTGACAGGGCAACAAGGTACCGGAAGATCTGGAAATCGTTCATACTTTTAGGGGCTTGTGTATTCTGATGGTCGTCAACTAGACCTCTCAGACCCAGCGGGAACAGCCTGGCGGCTGCCCCCGCTCCCCTTCATT
>JACQOU010000323.1 GCA_016207775.1 Deltaproteobacteria bacterium | reverse complement strand
GCTGCAACGCAGGACCCCATCAGATCGTCTCCCGTTTCCCACTACCGGGTGATGCCGTAATTGTGAAATTATTTTCAGTTTCTCTCGACGATTGTTCTATGTCTTTGAGGACGAGCTGTCCCGATAACACAGTAACACCCGAACCCGCAGATTGGGTTACTAGGAAATAACACAGAGGTATCCTTATGCTTCCGCTTGTTAAACTTCTATTCGTATTCTTACCAGCCGTTCTTTGGGCGGAAGGTTCTTACACTGTTATTGATAAGAAGCCAACGCCCGCATCAGGTACTATCGAGTTAAAAGCAACCGTGACAAAGAAAGTAAGCCTCAGCGTTCGTGATACCGCTTCGAATAATTTAGTACAACCGACGGGTATCATTGATTTCGGTGATGTGGATGCGGATGGAACTCCTGGAAGCGTGCCAGGAATTCCTGCCGGACCGGGTAAGGCCCGTTACGAAGCCGATTTCATTTTTGCAGCCACTCGTTCAGGATCGGGAAATGTCACGCTTTCAGCGGAGCGCTCGGTAGCCGGCACGTTTAACGCCTTTGATGGGGTACTTATTACCGATGACGGCGGAACTCTCCAACCCCTTTCTGGAACCGGCGGAGCCGTGACAGTCATTGAGAGCAGGCCAGAAGGTGAGTTCACTAAGAAATTAGGAGTAATCATATATTCTGCCGATAGTGGTGTACTCACTTCCACCCTTAGGTTTACGTTGTCGATATTATAATACTTAAAAACGGCCAACTTTGACCGCGTCGAGTATAAATGCCTCACAGTTCTTCTACTCCGATAGACCATGGCAGACAGCGTATCCGATCGTATGTCCGAGGGTGCAAGTCCCGAGAGAGGACGAAGAGTTCCGCTTTAGGAAAAGAATCTTGCAATCTGGAAATCACCTTAATATGGGAGGTGCCGATCTTGTCTGTGGATTTGATTTCGACAACCGCAAAGGAAGAAACTACTGGAAGGCGAGGGGGTTATCAGTCTTCGAATCACACTTCGAATTATCGATTAAATTTCGAAGTGGGTCAAGAATAAGGGGACCATCAGAAACCGGGGGCAAATTTACGCCTTGGAATTCATCCGTGCCTCAGCGTTCGTGATACCGCTTCGAATAATTTAGTACAACCGACGGGTATCATTGATTTCGGTGATGTGGATGCTAGGCCTTGAAACGATTCAGGTGTTCGGTGTTCACTTGACCAGGTAATTCTTATTTAGTATTATTAGTAAGGTATTACCGGAGGTGTGGCATGTCTCGCGTCACCACAAAAGGTCAAGTTACCATCCCAAAAGATATCCGCGATGCGCTTGGGCTCGCGCCTGGAACGCATGTCGGCTTTCGCAAAGAGGGCAGCAAGTTCGTGCTCGTGAAAGAGATCGGCGAGACGCCCGATGATTACCTCGCCGAGTGGGTCGGCAGGGTAAAACCTTTTGAACCCAATCAGACGGTCGACGAGATGATCGATGACATGCGGGGAGGAAAAGCTCGTGATCGCCGTTGATACGAATGTCCTCTTGGATGTAATTTTGCGTGGTGCTGAGCACGCCGATGTGTCGCGAGCAGCGCTCTACAGGGCGCGTAAGGCTGGTGCTCTCTTTGTGTGTGAGATCGTCTACGCCGAGATCGCCGCACAGTTCGCAGGTGATGCAAAGGCTACGGACAAGTTTTTGCGCGAGGCTGGGATCGAGCTAGATCTTTCGACGCGAGAGATTCTTGCACTCGCCGGGGCGAGCTGGCGAGAGTATCGTCAGCGGGGCGGCAAGAGGGACCGTATGGCGGCCGACTTTTTGATTGGCGCGCATGCGGTTCATCGTGTAGGCGTACTACTGACGCGCGACGAGGGTTTTTATAAAACGAATTTCAAAAAGCTGCGCGTAGTCAATCCGCTGACCACGAGGGGGAAGACTTGATCTGGGCCTATCTGACTTTCCTGTTCCGCTGCTACGGGAACCCCGGCCTGGAAAAAGTTGATGTTCGACACGCCTATTGCTTTTTGCTTGGTTGCGGTAGTCGAAGTAAGTAGTTCATCGCCTTCGCCAGCCCTCGTTCAGTTGTTGGATTTCTCCGAGATAAATCCATATAGCTTCCCTCGCGACTATATTCATGCCCTGTCTACCGGAGTCGGATTCCCAGTTCCTGAGCAGTGGCTCAGTGAGATCATAATCTTGAGTTTGTCCACCGGTTTGTTCGTCTTCGATAAGTTGTAAGAAAGCGTCTACTTTCTGCAGTCCTTGTAATGGGTCTTTTTCTGATTCCATCATTGAGATGATGAGCTTTGTGGCATAATCTTCAGCTCGAACGCCTCTTTGCGCAAAACGTTTGCCGTGCTTTGAGACCATAGCGATGGTTCTTCGGTAACAGTCTTCAACAGTAGTACCAATTTGAGTAGAATCCTGTGGACTGATTGAGTCAGCTGGCGGCCGTGCCAATGACGGATCATTGGGTGTACTTTCTCTTGTTTTCTTCTGGTTCGTCTTGCCCACTCGGTGCAAGGCCATACCGCGAATCAGATCGATGTGACGCTGTTGTTCCGGTGTCAGGGTCTGAAGAGCGAGCACTCCTGGTTCTTCTCCCAGTATCTCAAGTTTCCCTTTGAAAAGACCATATTCTTTCCCTAGGCGTTGAGCTGTGTCTCGTATTCGTCCCGTCAAGTTGCGAGCAACCTGCGCCCCCTCACGTGCAAATTGAGTAGCATCCGACAGGATTGCAGAAGGAGTGAGACTTTCAATATCGCTCATACGGAAGCCTGGATAATCGTGCGCAGCTTTGAAGGCCAGGATGTATTGAGAAAGTGTGCGGTTTGGATAGCGTTGCCGATAAGCATCAAATTCGTAGAAAAAGGCGCCTCGATCGAGATCGGATATTCTTGCGCTGGGAAGTTTTCCAATAACATATCTGAGGATATCTCGTGGGTATTCTGGCATTTGGCCCACCTTTATGCCTGAAAAAAATGCGGGATTGTATTTCCAATGTTCCGGTCCAAACGAAGTCGACACCGTTGTTGGGTGTTGTTGTGCAAGTGCTTCAAGGCGCTCAAATACTTTCCTTCGCTCGTCCATGTGTTTCAGGTCGTCTCTTTGTTCTTTTGGCGATCTCCCCAGCCACTGTTTTCGCGCCTTTTCCAGTTTTTGCTCAACAAAATCATCGACGGCCTCATAGAGAGACTGATTGTGTTGTTTTTTATCTTTACGTTTGGCTTCAATATCTTTCCACAAATCATCCCAATCCGTAGTCCCTTCTCGAATTTTTCTCAATTTTGCCAATTCCCGGACTAAATCGTTTGCTCCAGCGCTGATTCCTTTTTCTGCGTCCGGTTTGTTTGCGTCACCTCTGGCTATGAGTAATTTGTCCTTCAGTTTTATTTCACGAGTGCTTGCAAGGACTGCTATATTACGTTCCTTAGGACTTAACTCTTCCAGTTTTACTCTGCCACTCAATACGTCACGACCGAGCTTGATGGGCGGATTGACTAGCGCTCCCTTCGCGACTTTGGCATCCATATAAATCGAACTTAGGGCCTTCCGACTGATCGCTTCTACAATGTCGTAGGTAAGACGGCCTCCATGCAGCTCGGTAGAATAGATACCAAAATCTTCAGGCCTGCCGTTTGCGATGTTAGCCTGGCGTATCTTTTCACGCGCTTCGAGCTTTTTCTTCCAGTCTTCATTTGACATCGTCAAGTAATCGATGGCGTCTTCGCCAAGGCGGTAGTGATCGAAAGCTGTCATTGCTCCATTAATCCCCATATTGGTTGCAAGAGCGGTTGCGTATCTTGCAGCTTCCTTCTTGAAAAGAGCAGCGGGAGCTTGAAGTTTGGTCGATCCCCATATTGCTGTTTGAATGTTGCCGATGAAATGATGTCCTTGCCGTTGCGCTGTCCAAAAGTCGGGATCATCTGTTGTTAAGCCATAGTGAGTTATGATTTGATTGGCATAACCACTGAGAAGTAAGCGAAGCGGTTCCCATTTCGCCCAAGTGAACATAGGGGCCATACCGAAATGGCGATAAGCGCTGGCGGCTGCCGGAGCCGTTTCTTTCCAAAACTCGTCTGTTCGCTCGAGCCAATAGTCCCTAAAACTTCCATCGAAGTATTGCTTCTTCAGTTTTCCATTTTCGTCGACCATAAATTGGGGAAGACGTTCAGAGTAATATTTGCTGTGCTTATAGCGACTGGGGTAAGCCATTCCTCCACTTTTAGCATCCCACCAATCGTAATACTCAATACCCTCAGAGGCGCCATGGTAGATAACATTCGCTATGCCGATCATTTCGGCAGCGTGCTTGCCACGAGTTCGTACGGAATCAATACCCTTGATGAGCTGGGCGGTCCATTGTACCTTTTTTGGCATGCCTGCAGTACTTGTTAAGCCGCTCGTAGACTTCCCTTTTAGCAGTATTTCAAGTGCCTCCTGCACTCCTGTCCCCAATTTTCCTGACTGCGCCAGCATCACAGCGCCTTTTCCAGCTGCTGAAAGGACAAGAGAAGTAAGAATGCTCGTTTCGACGCTAAATTCATTATCAAAATTTCTGTGAAACTGTTTGAGATCCCGGTCAAGGTCTCGAGAAGTTTTTTCCAATATGTTTCTGGCGCCTTTCCCAATTTCAAAGGCGTATTTAGTGCGACCATTGCCCACATCAATTTTTATCATTCCTAGCCGGCTGAGATAATTTCCAATGTATGCAAGTTCGTTATCCAGTTGAGCGCGTTGCTTACCAAATACCCAGTTGCCTTTTTCGTCGTACATGGCGCTATTGAGGTGTTGCGGTACAAAGCGAAGGGCTGCCATGGTGCCGTAATTGGCAATCCAATGGCCATTTTCGCCGATAGCTTTATCCAAGGATCCACTAATCAAAGGAGATGCCTTAACGTTGCCCATCACAGTGGCATGCGTTTTTTCGTAAAAGACAACCGAGCGCTCATTATAATCGCCTGGATTATTTCGTATTTCGAATGCAGTACTGTGGTTGAAATCAATCAATTGACCATGCAGATCGTGGTTGTCTGTGGTTGCAATGAGCGCGCGTGTTTGCATCGACTTAGTGTGGGCGGTCCGAATCAGTTGATCATAGCAATCGACTCCTGCTCGCGTGAAGGCGCCAAGTTTTCGGTAGAAAGCGATGAGCTTTTTTGCTTGTTCGGTCAATTCCCCTTGCTCGCCCAATGGGTTAGGAGCAAGTTTCTCGGTGCCTGCTGAAGTTTTGGCCTGGGCTTCACTGAAATGCCATAAGTCACCGTCTGTCGGACAATCAAGCCCGTTCCAATCGCGGAAATTGAGAATCTTAAGATCGGCTATCAGTTTTTCTGCTTCCTCATTGCGTTTCTTTTCCTGCTCGACAGCCTTGCGATCAGCCTTTTGGATCAGCTTTTGTGCGTGTGCTTCGTTCACCTGAATCCCATGGCTACCTGAGCGCAGGTCTTTTGCGATGGCTTTAAGAACATCGTTTTCAATGCGGCCTTGAAATCGAGCCTCAGTGTGCAAGCTTGTACCAGGAGCTTGTATAGCAATGGCTGATTTTTAAATTTCATTTTCGGTATCGTAGAGATTGCGAATAGCATGTTGGGCCCAGTTATCGACTGACTTAAGATAAGCTTCCCTGTCTTTCCCCTGAATCTTGAGATGAGGTGATACGTGTTTTTCCATAAATTCCCGGGTCAATGCTTGGATATTGCGTTCCAAGTTGGCTGTCTGGACTTGTTCTTTTCCAGATCGCTGGGCAAGTAATTCCGATTCGTAGTTTTGCACGGTTTGAATTAGGCTTTCTTGTTCCCGGCATCGCGAGAAGACCTCTGCCCTGATGTCCTCCGGTAGGTTTACAGAAAAGTTATCAGTCTGTTCAGAGCTTCGCGGTTTAAAAAGCAATTGGGAGCAAATCCGATCGATGGTTTTTTGGTCTGCAAAGAGTTTAGGTAACAAATCCGAGAGAGCGGAAGGCAATCCGTCACCCACATGGGCTCCACTCATGACAAGCTTACACTGTGTTAGGTCCATACAGGCTGGCTGCGATTCTTTTTGTCTTGCGTGTTCTTTTATTGCCAAGGTAATCAGCTCGGCCTGATGTTTTGCTTTCAGGTCCAGCAGCTTTTGATTTGTCTGACGTAATAAGTCATTTTGATCGGCTTCCAATCTTTTCCAATCTTTAAGGTTTTGCTGGGAAGAGGGCTTTTCCGTTTTAGGATTGTGAGCGAGTAGATTCCAATCGGAGATGTTTCCAGCTGCACCCTCCCTACTTTCGATAAAATCAGATAGCGTTTTGCCGTGGGCTGCCAAAATTTCTTCCTCTAAGGCTAGTTCGTTTAGTTTCGCTTCCAGTTTTTTTTCGTCCTTGGCATAAGCTGGCTTTAGCACAGCAGCTGCTTTGGAGCGCCTATCGGCACCACCATTTCTTAAAATCAATTCGGCAGCCTTATGGCGAGCCTGCTCCTGAAGTTTTCCGTCTATTTGCTCCTTATATTGGGTATTGCCCAGATTGTTGACGATATGATTTTGTAAGTTTTCGATCAATTGTTGCTCCGCTTGACTGAGTTCCAATCCCGACGCGAGTTTAGCCATGCTTTCGGCATGCATCCTCACAATATTTACGTCCGTTAGGCCTTCATAGTCAGTTGCAACCGCTTTGGCAGCTTCTCCAAAAGCTTTGGCAAGTTGCTCGGGTTTGGCTGTGTGGAGAAGAAGGGCAGGTAAGCTCGATTGCAAGGTGTCGATCTTTTTTTGCAATTCCGGGTCCTTTTTACCCTGAGACAGCAGGAACAGTTCCTGGGCCCAGTTTTCTCCCAGCTCGCGGCGCGCTTGTTCCAGCCTCGCGGAATCATCTGAAGCCAAGGGAGCTAGTACACCGTACTTCACGGATTGCCGATACAACTCGGGTGCAAAACGGGTGAAGTTAATCTCCACGGACTGTTCGTTTGGTTCCAGCAACATTCGGGCAAACCGTTTCTTGGTTGAGGGATATCGTGCCATCCAATCCTTTAGGGAAAAAAGCATTTTGAGATGGGCTTCATCCATTTTCAGCAAGGTAACTCTTGAAACGACGGGAAGTGGCAGTTTTTCCTCGTCCATGTAGCGTATCAGTTCGTCAACCCGGTTCTTAATGGCTGGAGGAGCTTTTTCTTGGGTTTCGCGGTGAATGTGCATTAATTTGGTAACGTATTCCGGAGTGCGTGCGAAGTGGCCGTTTCTTATAGTTCGGAATTCTTTAATGCCATTTGTATGGTGAACCTCCTCAATAGCAGAAATGAACTCTGTCAGAGCCGCATGGGTCTCGGGGCTCAGTTTCGTATTAAGACGGTAGCCCGCTTTTGACTCCTTGGTTACTTCTTCCAGATGTCTTCCGGCCCAGTCGATGGCTTGTCTTCTTTGTGTATCCGTGAGCTGGGATATATGGCTGACGTCCATTGGAGGTACAAGGCCTGCTCGCCGAATTTCTTTGTCAAGCAGCCGGACAAGGGAATCGGGATCCTTTCCGTCGTTAGTTAGGGCATCAGCCAGTGTTTCTTCGGTTGGGTCATTAATTAATCGAATGAGATCCTGCTTTTCTTTTTCTGTTTTTGCGCTTTTAGTGCGATCGATCAAGTGCTTGCGATAAAAGCGAGGCAATGAAAAAAGCAGAGCGCGAGTTCCTGAATCTAAACCCTGATCCGCCGTTCTTGCGACAAAGGATGCAAGGGTATGGATATCCGAGTTCAGCTCAGTCCGTGCCGCTTCTAAAGGAGAGCTGGCCTGGGGGAATTGCGCTTTGAGCCGGGCAATGTCAGCGTGGTGCCGGGTTAGAAGGCTCGCGGCCTCATTCCGAGCGTGCCGTTCTCGTTGCAGCGTTTCACGTTCAGCCACAAAAAGCGAGTGCGTCTGGGGCGCAAGGCTTAGAAACGACAACCCGTTTTTCAGGCCTATTTCCATTGAAAATCTTTTTTGCCAATCGCTCATTTCATTTTTTTTGAGTAAATCGGAAGTCTTGTTCTTTTGTAGGTTGTCCAGCTGAAGGATAACAAATTCTCGAAGCGCTTCACGTTGTGAGGGGTCCGTTAGCTCGATTCTCAGTTCCCATCTGAGCATTTCTGGGATGGTGGTTGAGCATCTTAAGTAGACGAGTAAGTCATGCTTGTTTTTTACTATGTAACTCGGGTATTGAATTCTTGAGTAAAGCTCCCGGAGTTTTTCCCTGTCTGCCGGTTTCTTATTCTGTTGAATCTGTCGGATGGTTTCATCCCATTCGGCCCTTTCGGCTGCCCAACATTGGGTCTCACTGACATCGAGCTTCTCGCCTAGCAGGCTGTTACGTGCAGCGTTCATCAGTGTAGGATCGGAATCAGTGCCAGGCACGCGAGTCGGTTGCTCTGAGCGCAGCATAGCTCTTAGTTTTTCCGTTTCTATGGTTCCAACAAGCAACTCTGCTGAGTTGGATGCACTGGGGTCGAGTGCTCGGATAGTGATGGATTCGTCTGGAGTGAGTGCAGTAGGTTGTCCCCGTTTTGCCTTTGCAGCAATGGACGCAATCAAAGTCTCTAAGGCGGCCGGAGTATGGCAGGAAGCTAGGCCAGCTTCAGATGCTCGAGCTTGGAGATGGGTGGATTGTTTTTTGGGGTGCGGTAATGTGCAGTGCCCGTTACTAGCAGATTCCAGGTGCTGAAAAAATATCTGTTCGGCCGGCTTTTTTGAAAGACTTAAATGGGTCATCAAAGCTTCATGCCAAGCAGCTCTTGCCCGAGGATCTTGCAATCCATGGAGGGAAGCGATGAGCTTGAGGCCGGAGTAGTTTCCATAAAGGCCGCCCACCCCATACTTTTCAGCAAAGCCGTCCAGTTCCTCTTGCACCTTTTGCGTGCGTGCAGGATCCGCAGGACACAGCAGGCCAGTAACAAGATGCTCATACAGTTTAAGTGCATCCAGCAGGGCTGATTGATCGCGTCGTGTTTCGGAAGTGTGCTGTTTAGAATCTGTGAACAAGTCCCAGCGGGTGGCTGAACGTTGGCTACCAGAAATGGATGAATCTAAGCGAAAAAGAGAAGAATCCAGTGGGAGGAAGGTGTTCTTTTCAGGTGTTGACCACCAGGGGATAGCCTCCGAGGGCGGAGAAAAAGCGGCCTGCCCTTTATTGATGGCCTCAACGATGGCAGTGGCACTGGGCTTATCCAAACTCTCGTTGCATCGCTGAGGTACGTTACTGGCTGGTGGCAGGGAAACTTGTTGATTCGAGTTGGCCACCTGGGAAGTTACCGTCGTAGGAACGTAATGGGATAGGGCGACTGTAATGAAAAAAAGTATAAGTTGAACCCTGCTTAGCATCTTTCCGATCCCGTGTTGTCCTATTATTTATGCACAAACGTGACGGCGAATGAATATTAAGAGTGCAACAGGCATACCAAAGACAGGCTCGCGGGATCGAAAGATATGTTATTGAAAAACAATTGAAATTTTGAAT
>JACQOU010000329.1 GCA_016207775.1 Deltaproteobacteria bacterium | reverse complement strand
TAAAATCTTATTTGCAACGTAACGAGCACACTGAGTATCAAGTAATTATTTGGGATGCAGCTGAGTGTAGCGGCAAATCAATCATCGTTTAAAAAAATGAACTTGGTTGAATCTACGCGTATGGCTACATCTAAATATTTTGCCGTATTTTTGTGGCCAGAGCCTCTGCTTCTGCCGGATTTAATCGGCCAGTAGGCCAGCCAATTCCGAGACCCTCTTTACCGTTCGGTTTTGGGATGATGTGAAAGTGCACGTGGAAAACCGCTTGGTGGGCGCCCCGCCCGTTATTCTGCAAGATATTGTACTCGCTTACGCCAGTTGCTTTTACGACGGCCCTGCAAATCCGAGGCAGGATTCGGCCGATTGCCGCGGACGATTCATCCGAAAGTTCGTCCAGTCGCTCGGCTGCTTCTTTTGGAATCACCAGTGTATGGCCCTCGCTCAAAGGGCTTATGTCCAGAAAGGCCAGAACCTTTGAGTCCTCATAGACTTTATGGCAAGGAATTTCGCCTTTGATTATTTTTTGGAAGATCGTTTCAGCCATCGGGTACTCCCTTTTACTCCAGCTCCCCAAAACAATAGGGCAATACTTCGTAAGAATCTGCCTTAAGTTGGCAGACACGAAAGTTTTTCCCCATTTCCAACGAACCAAGTTCTTTTTGTAATCCCAAAGCAGCGGCAGCGTTGTACGTGATACCGGCAATGGATTCAGCAATGGTCATGCCCATTTGGCAGCAGGCGATTGTCGTCATGAGGGGCAAGTTGCGGGTTGGGCACGTGCCTGGGTTGTAGTCGGTAGAAAGGGCGACGATTGCACCCGCGTCTATCAAATTCCTGGCGGGTGGATAAGGGGTTCCAGTAAAGAGAGATGCGCCTGGCAGAAGTACGGCTACGGTCTTTGATTCGGCCAGCTTTTGAATGCTCTCTCTGCCAACATTGTCTAAGTGATCGCAACTGATTGCTCCCATATCCACAGCAAGCGAAGCACCTCCCAGATTGGTGAATTGGTCGACATGCAGCTTTAATTTTAGTCCACTGGCTAATGCCGCTTCACACATTGTTCTTGCCTGCTCAACAGAAAAGTATCCTTCCTCAACGAACGCATCAAAAAAGACAGCCAGCTTGTTTTTCGCGACTTCAGGGATCCACTCTTTGCAAATCAGCTTCACATATTCATCTGTCTGCCCTTTGAATTCCGGCGGGGTTGCATGAGCAGGCATGAACGTGGGGGCTAGCAGAACCGAGGTGTGGTGTTGCAGTTCTTGGATGCATTTGAGAATTCTCAGCTCGCTTTCAAGCGACAACCCATAACCTGATTTTATCTCGATCGTTCCTACGCCATACTTCTGGAAGTGTTCTAACTCAGAAGAAGCGCTTTCAAGCAGTTCGCCCGGCGAGGCTTTACGCGTATGAGTGAGGGTGGAAAGAATTCCTCCGCCTTCGGAGGCAATTTGTTGGTACGTCTTTCCCAAACAACGCAGCGCAAAGTCATGATGGCGAGTACCTGCATAAATGAGATGCGTGTGGCATTCTATCAACTCAGGTAACCAGACTTCCTCCTCACAGGAGAACCGAGCTGCCAAATCTCCAAATTCAGTCGGTAGTTCAGCATTTTTCCCGATCCACTCAATGCGATTTGTCTGATTGTTCACGACAACAGCGGCATCCGAAATGACCCCCAGATCGGCTTCCTTTGGGTGGCGCCCGGAGTTTTTTGCTACCCCGGCCAGAGTGACACATTGTTTTATGTTTTCGTAGAGAACAAAGTGGTCAGTATTCATATTTTTTCCATTGGAATAGTTAAAGAACGTTCTTTGGCTATGTGTTTTGCTCGCTCGTAACCGGCGTCCACATGTCTGAAAATGCCCATCGCTGGATCGGAGTTTAGAACGCGTGAAAGTCTTTTGTCAGCGCTGGCCGTTCCATCAGCCACGATCACCATTCCTGCATGGATGGAATTGCCAATTCCCACGCCGCCCCCATGGTGAACTGACACCCAACTTGCTCCATTCACGGAGTTAATCAACGCATTGAGAATGGGCCAGTCCGCAATGGCATCGCTTCCATCTTGCATGCCTTCTGTCTCCCGATTTGGAGAGGCAACGCTGCCGCAATCCAAGTGATCCCTGCCGATAACAATGGGGGCCTTCACTTTCCCTTCTTTCACAAGCTGATTAAAGGCTAGCCCGGCTTTCTCTCTCTCTCCATAACCCAGCCAGCAGATACGCGCAGGAAGACCCTGGTAACGAACTTTTTCCTTTGCCAGCTTAAGCCACCTTAACAGAGAAAGTTTTTCTGGGAATAAAGAGCAAAGCAATGAATCGGTGGCATCGATATCTTTAGGATCTCCGCTTAAAGCAGCCCATCGGAATGGACCCATCCCTTCACAAAAAAGAGGGCGAATATATTCGGGAACAAAGCCCGGTATGTGAAAGGCGTCATTCACACCGCTCTCCTTTGCGACAGCTCGAATATTATTTCCATAATCAAACGTGGGAATGCCGGCATTGTGAAAGTCCAGCAATCCCTTCACGTGAAGAGCAATCGACGCTTTGGAACGAGTGAGGTACTCAGCTGGATTAGAAGCCCTTAGTTTTGCCGCTTCTTCCAGTGAAAGGCCCTGTGGAATATAGCCAACTAACGGGTCATGTGCTGAAGTTTGATCGGTTACCAAATGAGGCAAAAATTTTCCTTTGGAGATTTTGGGGATGATATCGGCTGCATTTCCCAAAAGACCCATTGAGAATGCTTTCTTTTGCTTAACGGCTTTATCGATTTTTGAAAGAGCCCGTTCGAGATCGGTTTCCATCTCGTCCAAGTAACCAGTTTCAATTCTTCGGCGTATTCGGCTTGCGTCTACCTCGACCCCCAAAAAACAGGCACCGTTCATTGTAGCTGCTAGGGGCTGCGCGCCCCCCATGCCTCCTAGACCAGCTGAAAGTATCCATTTCCCAGATAGGTCTCCCTTGTAGTGTTTCTTTCCGGCTGAAGCAAAAGTCTCATACGTCCCCTGCACGATCCCTTGCGTGCCGATGTAGATCCAGCTTCCGGCAGTCATCTGGCCGTACATCGTAAGCCCCTGGGCTTCAAGCTTTCGGAAAGTATCCCAGGTGGCCCACGCTGGAACGAGAAGAGAATTAGCGATCAGGACCCTGGGAGCTTCCTCATGCGAACGAATGACCCCGACTGGTTTTCCTGACTGAACCAATAGCGTTTCATCGTTGTTGAGTTGTGTGAGGGTTCGCACGATTGCGTCAAAGCAGTCCCAATTTCTTGCTGCTTTCCCTGTTCCCCCGTACACAACCAACTCAGCCGGCTTTTCTGCCACTTCCGGATCCACATTGTTCATTAACATGCGCATCGCCGCTTCCTGTGCCCAGCCTTTGCATCGAAGCTCTGTCCCTCGTGGAGCGCGAACGGTTTTCATAGATATCCTTTCGACCATGAAGTACGCCGATATCTTCCTAGGAATTTTGGGGTTGTCAAATAGTGGGGGGACATGCTTACAGTCTATGGTCAATGCAGAATTTCGTTGGATAGAGGAAGTGAAACGGAAATGAATTCTAATCGCATTCCTGACCGCAGCCCTCATAAGGCTTTCGTTCTAATATGGGGAGCAATGTCCCTGTTCTGTTTGGCGCGGGCAAGTTTCGATAGCAGGTGGAGTGGCTGGGAATTTGGTGACGCCCAGACGATGCTGGCAGTTTCTAATTGGAGGGCTGAGGGATTTCGAAAACTTCATTTCCTGTGGGTTCCTCAAGGGTATGCTTCCGTTACCGCCCTTATCGATCGGCCGGAGCTTAGTCACCATTCACATGGTTCGTGGATATTGCCGGGGGAGGGACACCGCATTTATAGCCACTATCCCAGTTGGTATGCGATTCCTTATGGAATTTTGGGAAAGCTTGGGATTTATAATAAGACTATCTATCAATGGTTCGCTCTTTCGCTGAGTCTTTGTAGCGTCGTTTTCTTCTATCTGTTTTGCTACCGATTTCTGGGTAATCCTATTTCCCTGCTGGCAGCGGTGCTGTACTTAACATCAATGGGATTCCTGGAATATTCAGACTCACTGGCTAACATGCCTGTGGATGATTTCTGTCGTTTTTCTTTTCTTTACCTATGGAGCATACCTGAACCGCTCTCGCGCCGTCGTTTCCTTCTTTGTGCTCTTATTCATTTCGTTTCCTCGTTATCTAGCTTGGACAGCACTTTTTATATCATCGTATGGGCTTTCTGCTTCCGATTTTTCTTTTCAAGTAAGCCCAAGACTTGGCAATGTTTGCTTTTGCTCCCCATTCCTTTGATAGCGTGGAGCATCCATTTTCTGCAAAACGCATCTTATTTAGGAGTTCATCAAGCGATTAGAGATTGGCAGGTACTTGCTTCTTCGCGCACCATCACAGGACAGGGAATGATGAGCGCAATTCGGTTTGCTATCGAGGGAGCATGGTCTTCAATTGACAAGGCTTTTCACCTGGGATCGGGCGTTTGGGTGGTGGTTTGTCTTTTCCTCGTGTTTAATTGGCAAGAGCGACATCGTTATATTCGACTGCTTATCGGCTTATCCCTTGCTGGAATTGCGTTTGGCGTGATTTTCAGGGGCCGCCTCGACGATCTCCCCTATCAGGCACGGCAATTAACTCCAGTCATGGTCATTGTTCTGGCAGCAACTATTTTAGGATGGTTTCGCGTGCAACGTCGCCTTTTTGCTCAAGGAAAAAGAAGTTATTATTCGACATTGGGCCTTGGGTTGAGTGGCATCTTAATTCTCTTCATTCTTTATCACACGCACTTTAGGTCGTTCGTTGCTTGGTGGGACTTTCCCCCGTGCAATCGTATTGATTACAAGATTGCGTCGAATTTGAAGTTGTTGAACAAAACTTTTCCAGGAGAAAAGGTTATCTTACAATTGGGAAGGGCAGCCCCTTTCGTCCAGGATCAGGATCCTCAAGATAAAAATCCTTATGAAGGGTATCCTCAAAGTCATCCGCTTGTAGAGTATTATGCTGGGGCACCCGTTCTCGTATTCCCCAACCCAAAGAGTTTGGCTGGTGATCTCACTTACATGTGGCAGAATCGCCCCAGAGATTTTACTCCCGTCATTCTGTACGACCCAAGACGCTGGAGTGAAGGAGAGATTCGAACGGAGTTTCAATCGTCTCAAATTCCACTGAAGATAGTCCATTTCTAGGTAAATTCTATAAAGGAGGAGTTCTACCGCCCACCTTGTGTTTCAAAGGTAGGCGGTAGTTTTTGGAATTACGAACTTGTTAAGGCGAATCGGTGCAATTGTATGCAGTTCCAGACCCTCCGAATGTGCCGCCGCAGGGCAAGCCATCTACATGACTGCAGGTTTGATCTGGGGCCAGTGCTCTGGGACCTGTTGCGGTTCCACCGCCTGTGCAATCGCAAGTGCAGTTTCCGGGTACACAGGTTGGAGTGGGGGCTGGAGGAATCGAGTTTGTATAATGACATTTGCAAGCTCTACTCTTAGCGTTAGCGTACGCAGTCGCACCCACTGACGATACCGCCGTATAATAAGCTGCCGCAGCACTTAAACAGGCTCCCCGACAGGGGTTGTACCAACTAAAATTACTCATGCAATAGGATGCCATGTCGTTATAGAAAGCCAGGTCACACGAAGCTTGACTGGGTGCCGCGCCTACAGCGGGGCACTTACCGTAACACAAGTCATGTGCCTGGCATCCCCCATCAAATATAATTCCGCAACCTACTGCGGTTCCAGTCATTAATATCCAAGTAGGTAAGCCGCCCGTACCGCAACCGTTCCCCATTTGTGTGGCGGGATTTTGTGTTACGTTACATTCCCCGCCCGATGGTCCAGGACATGGCACGGCATTGTAATCGTAGCAGGTGGTCGGAGTAGGTGTTGGAGTTGTCGTCGGCGTGGGACAAGAGCTTGGGCTCGGACTGTAAGTCGGGCTTGGGCTCGGACTTGGACTTGGAGTGGGGCTTGGACTGTAAGTCGGAGTAGGTGTCACCGTAGCCGTTGCCGTTACCGACGGCAAGGGCGAGTAATAGTAGGAAGCTTGCGCCAGAGAGGGGGAAGAAACCGCCTGCGTCGCTTTTCTCGGTCCCGGCAGCTTCGATGGACCAGCACCTAGTGCCCAACTGGAAATAAATAGGAAAACCACGATCCAACATTGGAATCCTCGGAATACGTGCAACATAGTTTTCTCCTTTATTCACCAGTGTCTGTCTGGAAGTAAGATTCGGTGAAAAAGTAAAGTGGGATTTAGGTTAGGATAGCCGGGTATTGTGGCGGGAATATGCAGGAATTGTGAAGGGAAAATGTCGTTTATTTAGCAAAGCGGGTTAGGACTTAGCTTACCGGGATGCCTCGCTGGTGCTATTGCGTAAAGAAGCCATCATTTCAGAATAGTTAGTGGATGAAAAAAGCCCTGTTCCGACGACCATGATGTCCGCTCCCGCGGCTTCGGCTGCGCCGATGTTGTGCTTCTTAATTCCGCCATCTATCTGTATGCGGGTTTTGGATGTTCCTATCTTTTTTCGGACTTCACGAATTCGGTCATAAGCTGCAGGAAGGAATTTCTGGCCACCGAATCCTGGGTTGACACTCATCACGACCACGAAGTCCGCATCAGACATCGCTCCATCAAGAGAGGATAGAGCACTGCCGGGATTAATAGCGAGGCCGGCTTTCATTCCTAACTCTTTGATGCGGTTTAGCGTTCGATTGATGTGAGGACAGGTTTCGATATGCACAGATAACCAGTTGCAACCTACTCGCTTAAAATCCTCTAAGAACCTATCGGGCTCCGATATCATCAGATGAGCATCAAACGGAAGTGACGTGACCTTGCGTACGCTTTCAATGATGGGAAATCCAATACTGATGTTAGGAACAAAATGACCATCCATGATATCAAAGTGAATGATGTCTGCCCCCGCCTTTTCCACGGCCACAATTTCTTCACCAAGGCGAGACAGATCACTGGCCAGGATGGAGGGCGCAATCGAAATTCGATTTTCACGGCTCATTTTTTAGCACCTCATCAGTTGGGTTTAATGATATCGAGAAGTCCCGGATTCTCCAAAGTTGTCGTGTCGCCGGAAACCTCCTTACCTGCAGCGATGTCTTTAAGCAGTCTTCTCATAATTTTTCCGCTGCGGGTTTTGGGAAGTGCTTTTGTGAAAAGAATTTCGTCCGGTCGCGCCAGGGATCCTATCTCTTTTACGACGTGAGACTTTAGAACATTGCCGAGTTCTTCAATTCCGTCCGTACCAGCAGTTTCCCGCGGAATAACAAATGCAACAATGCCTTGGCCCTTAAGAGTATCCGGACGTCCCACCACTGCCGCTTCAGCTACCGAAGGGTGACTGACAAGCGCGCTTTCAATCTCCATGGTTCCCAAACGGTGACCTGAGACATTGATCACATCATCAATACGTCCTTTAATCCAAAAGTATCCATTTTCATCCATATGAGCTCCATCGCCGGTGAAATACATTCCTTTAAAGCGACTCCAGTATTGCTGCTTAAAACGATCCGGATCGCGGTGAATAGTTCTTAACATTGCGGGCCATGGATGCTTAATAACCAGATATCCCCCTTCGTTGGGGGCACAGGCTTGACCTTTCTCGTTTACTACTTCAGCAACAATCCCAAAGAACGGTCGAGTGGCTGATCCCGGTTTAAGAGCCGTGACGCCAGGGAGGGGTGAAATGAGGATGGAGCCTGTTTCTGTTTGCCACCAAGTATCCACAATGGGGCACCGGCCTTTTCCAACCAAATTGTAGTACCACATCCAAGCTTCGGGGTTAATGGGTTCACCGACGGTTCCTAAGAGTCTAAGTGAATCGAGCTTGTATTTTTGAGGGTGCTCGTCGCCTGATCGCATGAATGATCGGATAGCCGTCGGAGCTGTATATATGATGCTTACTTGATGTCTATCAATGATTTCCCAAATCCGGCCGGGATGCGGGTAGTTGAGCGCCCCTTCATAAATCACGCTCGTCATGCCGTTAGATAAAATACCGTATACGACGTAGCTGTGTCCGGTTACCCACCCGATATCTGCCGTGCACCAGAATACGTCCTTATCCTTTAAATCAAAAATGAGCTTTGCTGTTTTAGTCACCCCGACCAGGTAACCTCCGGTAGTGTGCACAATCCCTTTCGGCTTACCGGTGGTTCCGCTCGTGTACAGAAAATAAAGAGGGTGCTCGGCATCCAGCTCCTTAGCCGCATGAGAAGAAGGCTGATTTTCACAAAGATCGTCATAGTCCACATCACGGCCAACCATTTTGGTCTTGGACCTTCTTTGCAAAACGACCGTGTGCTTAACGCAAGACAAGCCGGCTACCGCTTCATCGATCGTCTTCTTTAGCTCTAAGACTTGACCCCTTCGGTAGCCAATATCGCTAGTAAAAACGGCTTTGCATTCTGCATCCAGCACTCTGTCCCGCACGGATGGACTGCTAAACCCAGCAAAGATTACGCTATGAACAACGCCGATTCGCGCGCAAGCTAACATGACAACCACAGCTTCCGGCACTAGGGGCATGTAAATAGCAGCCGTATCACCCGCCTTAAGCTGCAATTTACTTTCCAGACCGTTGGCAAGTCGACATACGCGCTGGTGAAGTTCTTGATAAGTCCACTGAACGATTTGACCGTCCTCACCTTCCCATATGAGAGCCAGTTTGTTTCCTCTTCCATTTTTGAGGTGGCGGTCCAAGCAATTGTAGGCAGCGTTGGTTTTTGCCCCCACAAACCATTGAGCGTGTGGTTCGTTCCAAACGAAAGGCTTGTCCCATCTTTTAAACCAATGAATCTCATCCGCTGCCTTCTCCCAGAATGAAACGGGGTCTTTTTGAGATTGTTCCCATAAAATTTCGTATTCTTCCAAATTGTTGAGGTGGGCCTGCTTGCTGAAAGTTTCCGGGGGGGCAAAGGTTCGTTTTTCCTTTAATATGGTTTCAATCGAATCGGTCTGGGCCATATCCGTCCCTCTTGAAACTGAACAGTTAAGCGCCTATCATGGCACTAGTTATTCCGAAAAAGCAAATGGATCCCATACTCATTGTTGATGACGAAAAAGACAACCTGCAGGCTCTTCACAGGTTGTTGCGCCCTCTATTTAAGGTGACTGAATGTCTCTCTCCGATTGAGGCATTGAAGCTTGTTCAGAAGAATGAGTACCACGTGGTGGTTTCCGACCAACGAATGGCTGAAATGCCCGGCGTGGATCTTCTGGAAAAGGTAAAGAGCATCGCTCCGGATACAACCCGTATTTTATTGACCGGGTATACGGATATTGAATCGGTGATAGCGGCGATTAACCGTGGGCATATTTATCGATATATTGCAAAGCCGTGGGATCCGGAAGAGCTGAAAATCATTCTAAGGCAAGCGAACGAGGCCTATTGTCTGAGGAGAGAGCTTGCCCGAAAAAATGAGGATTTGTCTCGAAGCAATCAGAAGCTTGAAAAGGCCCTGGAAGAGCTGAAAAGGCTCGATCGGGCGAAAGCACGTTTTCTTTCATTGATTTCCCATGAACTGAATACTCCGCTGACGGTGCTCAGTTCCTATGCCGGATTGTTGACGCAAAAAAAAGAAGAGCTTCCCATGGATGCTCAAAAAGCGTCTGACGCCATTCAATCGGCGTGCGATCGGTTTGCCAGTATCATTAATGAAGTTCTCACTTTCGTTAAGCTTGAATCAGGCGGTGATTACCGGGCCGAGCGTTTTGACGTTGCAAAAGAACTGCGACTGATACGGGAAGGGTTTCAACAGGACATTGTTTCAAAGAATATTGCCTTTAAAGTTGTGGATTCGGCGCAAGCCAAGTTGAGCTGTGATCCGGAGAAAATGAGATTGGGCTTTCGCAAGCTGATTGAAAACGCTTTGATGCTTTCCCCCAAAAACCGCGAAGTGCGCCTGTCGATCAGTCGACAGAACGGGAACGTGGTGTGTTCGTTATGGAGGGCTGGGGAGACCCTTTCCGAGCATGCGCTGGCTGCGCTGGAGCCTCCGGGAAATGAGCTCCGTCACCAAAAAGGTTTGGGCCTCGGTCTTGCCATCTGCAAGCTGATTGTCGAGGGTCATGGCGGGGAAATGAAAGTCACTTCAGATTCAGCTGCGGGGACGCTGATTACGCTGTTTTTACCGTCGGAAGAGTAATTAACCCGCTTTTTTCCAAATCGTTTTGGGTGTCAGCCGTTGCTCGGTACAGCTACGTAAAAAATCATTTACCAAAGTTTGATAGGGTGTGTTTGTCTGCTTGCTCAGAATCTTGAAATATTCGATCACGTCTTTATCCAAACGAATCGTGACACTTTGCTTGAGCTTGCTGACATAGGGATTTGCTCGGAGCTTCATTTTCTTTAAATCATATTCTTTACGCATCATTCCTCCTTTAGCTTACCTCTTCAAAGGCCCTTCTTTCCCGTTTGGTAGCCTTTCTAGCGCTGATAATCCGAATTATGTTTTCTTCCTTGGTATAAACATGAACCACAAATAACAAGTTCCTCTTTTGGCTATGTCCGATCAATATAAATCTATTCTCCGAATCAGAATGATCAGGATCATCCATGATCTTCGCTAGAGGGTCGTAAAATACTGTTGTTGCTTCTTCGAAGGCGATCTTATGTTTTCTCCAATTTGCTTTTGCCTTCCCAGTATCCCAAACAAATTTCACAGACCTTAGAGTACATACTTAGTATGTACGTGTCAAATTATTACCTCAAGATGGGGGGCATACTGCAGGGACGCTGATTACGCTGTTTTTACCGTCGGAAGAATAACAGGTGTGCAGCCTCAATTTTACTCTGCAGTGATACAGTCTTACCCACTAAGCTTTGGGAAACGTGGAGTTGTTGGCACAGTGTGAAGGAATTCTCGCCGGCATTGTGCCCCCCCAATTTTTCAAAACAGCATAGCGATTTTGAAACCCTACTTTTTTTTGCGTAAGAAGGGAATAAAGGTTGAGAGCTTCTCAGCACAGGATTTCCACCACCCAGTTGTTTCGGGCGAAGTTTGAGCGGGCGCATCACTTTCGTACATACTCAGAGTCCAGGAAGCGAGCTGAGCAGTCAATGTGCCTTGCTTTGTTTCGGCCATTTTTCCGTTAATAGCGTCTTTGAGACTTGTGCTTGGAAGGACATCCAGCTGTAAGGTTGGAACTGTCATTTCTTGAAATTTGCCAGAGCCATCCCTTTTCTCCACCTTGTAAGCGCCAAGCGTTGCGACGCTTGGGCTTTGACGCAGCCATTGCTGAAACGTTTTGGTCTCATCGGTTGCCTGCAATAGGCCAGGTGGGATCGTTAGAACAGTGAGTGTTCCGGTCCCTTTCGTTTTGTGTATCCCAAGCATTTCTGTGGCCGGGACAGCGTAGACGACGCCTGGAGGACCGGGCACCACAAGTACTGGGAGCATTTTCCTCCCCCTCGGTTCTACGAGCTCAATGGCAAAATGAGGTGGCTTGTTTAGCCCTAAATAAGGTGAGTCAGCCGGCTTAAGATTGGTCGTGCGCAAGTCAGCAGTGAGTAAATCCAATGAGCGTTCAGCTGGGGAGAGGACTAATTTCCGTTCGGGATTTTCAAATCTGGCTTTAAAAAGATGCGCTGGCGCTTCAAATTTTGAGATGAGGTAGTCATCCCTGGTCTGTGTTATGTCGAGAGAGGAGCCGTGCAGTCGAATGACCGCAGGCGTGAGATATCCGGAGGAGCGTGAAACGTAGACGTATTCACCTTCGGTCAATTCCGTAATTTGAGCCAGTTTTAAAGTGAGTGAGTTTTCCTTTTCAAATGTGACTACATGGAAATTTTTAAGGGGGTTTAGAGAGAATTGCCTCTTCGATAAGTCAAAAATCAGTTCAAAGTTGCCATTCTTCTCTCTTTCCAAAGTTCCCAAAACATTCCCAAAGATCTTTCCTGACTCGTCCTTAAAATTTACGGCTACCTCAGTGCGCTCGCCTCGCAAGGTGGTGGCACCAAAAAAACAAGCTCCGACGATATTGAGCAGGGAAACTAGCTGGTAAATACACTTCATCATTTAGATCTTGAGCCAATAGTGGCGCTAACTACAGCGTCTACAAATTGCTCAACATTGTATTCAGAGATCACCTTACCGTGTGCTTTCTCTCCCATTTCCTTTCCTAGATGCTTATCCCATACTAACTTCCGTGCATGATTTGCTAGCTCATGGATTTGTCCGACGGGATAAACGAATCCTGTCTCTCCATGGACAACAAGGTCACCCGCAACACCGCAAGTGTCGGTTACAATGGCAGGAAGGCCACAGGCAAACGCTTCATTGACTACAAGGCCCCACGTTTCGAATTCCGACGGCACCACTAAACAGTCGGATGCATAGTAAAGATCTCGTACTTGCTGCTGGTTTTTGAAGCCTGCGACATGGAACCTGGGATGACTGACCTTTTTCAATTCCTCTTCCAGAGGGCCGTTGCCCACAATAACCGTATGAACATTCGAATCGTCCGCCAAGGTTTCATGAAGCTGTACCATATCTAATGGGCGTTTACGTTCAAAAAGTCGTCCGATAAAAAGTATAACCACACCGTTGCTTGGTATATTTAAAGCCAATCTTGTTTGTTGCCGAGAGTGGGATGCTTGTGCGGCTGTCAGTTCAAAAAAAGTTGTGTCAATGCAGTAGCGTGCTGGCTGAATCTTTTCAGTCGGTATTTTCAATGATGTGTAAAACTCAATATTTTTGTTACCAATGGCAATGAAGCGCGCCACATTGCTAAAGAAGAGAGGTTGCAAGAACCGTTTTAGAATTTTTCGAGAAGAAGAACTCCCTTGCGAAAAAGTTTCTCCCACAAAGAGAACAGGAATATGCTTGCGCCTTGCAGCCCACAACAGTATCCAGTGCTCACGCAAATAATATCCATAGATTAAAATGGCTGAGGGTTTATCCTTTTTTAAAATGCAATCAATAGTCCTGTGGAATTTCAATAGCCCAAATTTCTCTGATTCAAGCACCTCATTGGGAAAACCTTCACGGAGGGGCAAATTCCAGGTTTGCGGGGGAATCTTATCCACCTCATGAAACCACCACTTCTTTCCATCAAACCGATCATTAAAGTAATACACCTTTAGGGAAGGAAGTTTTTTATAAAGCCCCCTGAATACGGGTGAACGATACTGGATTGGATGAGTATCAAAAACAAGAAGCGGACCTTCACCAGTTGGCAACATTTTCAATCTATTCTAACATGGTAGAAATCTGAAAGGGTTAAAATGAAAACGCTCATTCTTGTCGATATTCAAAAGGACTACTTCCCGGGTGGCCGGATGGAGTTGGTTGGTGCACTGGAAGCCAGTCTGGCAGCACAGAAATTGCTCAGCCATTTTCGCTTGAAGCACTGGCCGATCATTCACGTGCAGCATGTGGCCAAAAAGCCAGAGGCCACCTTTTTCCTGCCGAAGACCGTAGGTGTTGAAATACATGACCATGTGAAGCCGATTGCTTCAGAGATCGTTGTGACCAAGCATTTTCCTAATGGTTTTCGAGAGACGGAGTTATTAAAAAAGCTGGAAACGAGCCATGTGGAGAGCCTTGTGATTGCTGGCATGATGACCCATATGTGCATAGATGCCACAACCCGGGCTGCGGCCGATCTCGGGTTTGATTGCGCGGTCGTGCATGATGCATGTGCCACCAGGGATCTTACCTTCGAGAATACAGTGGTCCCGGCACGCCAGGTCCACGGTGCTTTTTTAGCTGCCCTTGCATCCGGTTATGCAAACGTCGTTTCGACAGAAACTTTGCTCGATTAGCCCAAAAAGTTAGTTCAATTGTTTCCTTAGAACAGTCTCAAACCTTTTCTATGGCCAAAGCGTGGACGTGAGTTTATTATCCGGCACAGTATGCATCCGCTCGAAACTGGAAACATCATACTCATTATTTTAGGCGCTGTGCTTGTCCTTTCGGGTCCCTACATTATTTATCGAACAATCAAGGGAATTTTGGACCGCAGAAAAGCAGATCCTCAAGCACGCATTCAGTTATTCAATAGCGCGCTCAATTTCCTGATTGCAGTTTTTTTCTTCATTGCTGGCATTCTCTTCATCATTAATAACCTCAGGGGAAATCCGCTCGCTGGTATGTAGGGTGCGCGCGCAAATTTATTCCAAAAAAAACGTTCTTTCAGAATCCGCCGATTTGAGCGGAAATCCACCTACTTCCTCGTTGACTTTTGCCGCGGCGACACGATAGGTTTCGCGTGACGATTTATCATTTCAAGTACTTAAGTTGTGCGGGGAGAGAAGTGGAGACTGGATTTATTGCCGCTTTTTGGTTTCTGCTGATTTCTGCTCTGACGGTGCCTTTGCTGCTCGGTGTAGGAGCATTGTTTCGTCCAAAGCAGAAAAAAGTGGGTCACTCCTCTATTGCCTATGAATGTGGCGAGTTGCCGGTAGGAAGCGCGTGGGTCAGGTTTAATGTCCGCTTTTACGTAGTGGCGATTATCTTCATTATTTTCGATGTTGAACTTGCTGCGCTGTTTCCCTGCTTGGTTCTTTACAAAGATGCAGTGATCAGTGGAAATGCGGCTCTTATTTTTTGCGAGATTTTTCTTTTTGTTGGTTTGTTACTTGCCGGCCTTGTCTACTGTTGGGTTCATGGCGATTTAGAGTGGGTCAAGGGCCTTGCTATTAAGTCGGGAAAAAATGGCTAATTCTGCGCTTTTCGCTCATTCGCTTCAGGATTGGATAGGCATTGGGCCGCTTTGGGTTTGGGCCGCAGTATCGGCGGTGGTGATTTTATATGCGATTGCTCTGCCCTTTGCCGGAATCGCTACCTACGTGGAGCGAAAAGTCTCTGCTGATATGCAAGATCGTTTCGGCCCTAACCGAGTTGGCCCTTTTGGCATCCTGCAATTCATTGCTGATTTTGTAAAAATGCTGGCCAAGCAAGATTTTATCCCGCAAGGGGCTGATAGAATACTATTCAGTCTTGCGCCCATCTTGGTACTGGCGGGAGCTTGCGCTGCTTTTGCGGTTCTGCCGCTCAGTAAATATTTTCTGGGTGCCGACATGAATATCGGCATCTTGTATGCCTTAGCGGTCACCACACTGATTGCTCCTGGCCTTTTGCTGGGCTCTTGGGCCTCTCAAAACAAGTGGTCCCTTCTGGGCGGGCTTCGAGCAGCTGCGCAGATTATCAGCTATGAGATACCGGTGGCTCTTTCTATTTTTCCGGCCATTTTAATTTCCGGGACCCTGCAGATAGGTCAGATCGTTGAGACTCAGGGATGGGTGTGGAGCGCTCAAGCGGGAACGGATTATCATTTTTGGAATGCGTTCCACAATCCGTTTTGTTTTCTGGCCATGTTCTTGTTGTTCGTAGGAGGTCTGGCGGAAACCAATCGCATTCCATTTGACCTGCCCGAGGCCGAATCCGAGCTGGTTTCGGGTTTCAGTACGGAGTTCTCAGGCATGCGGTTTGGTTTGTATGCCCTGGCTGAATTCGTCGATATTTTTGTCATGTCATCCATAGTGGTTGCGCTTTATCTGGGTGGTTGGCAGCTGCCCTTCATCAACATTGATCAGTTGAGCGACTCTATCCCAACGTTGCTGGTCGCGTTTATTCAGTTGGGCTGTTTCTTGGTAAAAGTTTTCATGCTGGTTTTTGTTGTGATGTGGCTTCGCTGGACATTGCCGCGGCTTCGAGTGGATCAATTGATGGCAGCTTGCTGGAAAGGTCTTGTGCCACTGGCGCTCGTCAATTTGTTAGGAACCGCTGTGTGGATGTGGGCTTTTAATGGACGGTCTATCGCCCAACTGGTACTGGGACCAATGGTGAACTAGATGACGACAGGACTTAAAATAGTGCTTTTGCTGGCTGAGTTGCTCTGCGTTTCATCCGCCATCCTGGTTACCTTTCATCCCAATATCCTTCATGCGGCAGTTGCATTGTTGTTTGCCTTTTTAGGGGTGGCCGTCATGTTTGTCTATGCTGGCGCTGATTTTATTGCTGGCGTGCAAGTGATTGTCTACGTGGGTGGCGTGACGGTGTTGGTTTTGTTTGCTGTAATGCTTACTCATTGGCTTTACAAGGTGACGCTCAGAGATGTTCGAAAAAAGCTCATTGTGCCAATAGTTCTGTTGGTGATTTTACTGGTTCCAGCGGTTTACAAAAGTTTGGTTGAACTCGCCAGCAGTTCCCAAAATATTGCGCCTGAAAGGGTAGCGGAATTTGCTGGCTCAGCAAAAACAGCATTGATTGGACAGGCTCTACTCGGAAATTATTTACTCCCTTTTGAGGCCATCACCATTTTGCTTTTGGGGGCGCTGGTGGGAGCTGTGGGGCTTGCGAGGCCAAAATGAATATTTTGGATTGGGCAGTTAGTCTGGAAGGTTATCTTTGCGTCGGGGCGATTTTGTTTTTTCTCGGCCTGGCGGCTGTTTTGTATCGCCGAAATGCTATCGGAATTCTGTTGGGAATCGAGCTGATATTGAACGCGGCGAGCATCAATTTTATTGCGTTCAGTAAATATCGTGCAGTTGCCATTGATGGTCAGTTGGTGACTCTTTTTATTATTCTCATAGCGGCAGCCGAAGCGGCTGTCGCATTAGCGATCATCTTGCGGCTGTACCGGCTGAGGGAAACAGTAGATGCCGGTGAGGCAAGCATCATGAGGAATTGACATGGCTCAGACCTGCTTATGGATAGTTTGCCTTCCGATTCTTGCCTTTGTGATTCAGGTGTTTTTTGGAAAGCGACTTCCCAGACAAGGGGATTGGGTTTCTCTTGCGGCAATCGGTTTTTCCCTGCTGCTTGCCATTCCGATTTTCGGTCGGCTTCTTTCTGAGGGACACGTTTTCGATACCTTATCTTTTAGCTGGCTTTCTCTTCCCCAAACCGCAGGTGCGTTCCAAATCATCATCGGCGTTCTTGTGAATAACTTCACTGCGATTATGCTGATGATGGTTACACTGTGTGCAGGACTGATTCATCTTTTTTCCGTCGGGTATATGCATGGAGAGGATAGATATCATCTTTTCTTCGCCTACATTTCACTTTTCTCTGCAGCCATGCTGGGGCTTGTGGTTTCGGACAATCTGCTTACATTTTTCATTTTTTGGGAGCTGATGGGACTCTGCTCCTACTTACTGATTGGTTTTTATTACAAGAAACCTGAAGCGATTGCTGCCAGTCTTAAAGCGTTCATGACGACGCGGATAGGCGATGTGGGATTGTTTCTCGGCCTGTGCGGTTTGTACGCGGTGTTTGGAACAAGCCAATTTGAATCCATCTACGCAGCTGTAGCATCGGGTGCTGCCGAATCGAAAACCTTGCTCGGAATGCCCGCTTTAACCTTTATTGGTTTTATGGTTTTGATGGGGGCCATCGGCAAATCAGCGCAATTCCCTCTTCATGTCTGGCTGCCAGACGCCATGGAAGGTCCCACGCCGGTGAGCGCACTTATCCATGCTGCGACGATGGTGGCGGCGGGGGTGTTCCTGCTTATTCGTATGTTTCCTGTATTGGAAGCATCTCACACAGTGCTTGTTTACGTTGCCTACGTGGGCGCAGTGACCGCTTTCCTGGCGGCTCTCTTGGCTATTGTCCAAGTGGATATCAAGAAAGTGCTCGCCTATTCGACGATCAGCCAACTGGGTTACATGGTGATGGGTGTAGGGGTGGGTGCTTTTGCTGCTGCCTTCCTTCATTTGATTACGCATGCATGTTTCAAGGCCTGTTTGTTTCTTTGCTCGGGAAGTGTGATCCATTCTGTCCATACGCAAGACATGCGCGAGATGGGTGGGTTGAAAAGTAAAATGCCCTGGACTTTTGCGTGTATGTTGATTGCCACATTATCAATCTCCGGTCTTCCCTTCTTTTCTGGTTTCGTAAGTAAGGATCGTGTTCTTGCGGGTGCTTTGGCATACGGCATGGAACACACCGGACATTGGCTCATTCCGTTACTTGGTTTTGCTGCTGCCGGAATCACAGCTTTTTATATGTTTAGGCTTATTTACATGACTTTTTTTGGTTCGGCACGGGATGAGCATAAACACCACCATGCGCACGAGCAACCGATTGTCATGGTCTTGCCGTTGGTCGTGCTGGCAACCCTTTCCTTTGCGGTTTGGTTTAGCGGGCCCACTGGAGTGGATGCTTTCGATCAGGTTTTTTCCGTGCATTGGTACGAACATGCTGTTGCAGGGGTGGAAAAGGAGATGGCATTACCTGCGCCGGTCGAACACCATGAAGGCATTCATCATGTTGCGCACAGTTTGGCTCTCATTTTTTCGCTTGTTCTTGCAGGCGCTGGAATTTTCTTCTCTTCATTGGTTTATCTAAAAGGATGGATTTCACCGGTTAAACTGAAGAGTTTCTTTAGTCCCATCCACACGCTGCTGTGGAACAAGTACTATTTTGATCATCTTTACATCAATATCATCATTCAGAAAGGACTTCTGGGGTGGAATCGCTTTTTAGCTGCATTCGATGATTGGGTCATCGATCGCATCCTGGTCGACGGCTGGAGCCGCATCGTTCTTTTTATTAAGTCCATCGTAGGGCTTTTTGATGACTTAGTGATCGACAGAATGCTGGTGGATGGATCGGCGGGCATGACGGCCATGGGAGGTTGGGCTGTCCGTCGAATCCAGACGGGCAAGGTGCAACACTATCTGATCGCATCGCTCGCAGCACTGGGGTTTGGATTGTTTTATTTGATCGGTATGAGATAAGAGGACGCCTATGCTAAGTTGGATTACTTTTATTCCCCTGATTGGAATGGGGATCATTTTGCTGCTGCCACGGAATAATGCCAATCTTGTCCGTTGGACCAGCCTTATTTCGACAACAATTCCGCTGCTTCTGGGATTTGGCCTTTTTGCAAAGTTTGACCGTGGGTCCGCCGCTGCTCAGTTTGTTGAGAGAGTGCCCTGGATTCCTGCCTTCAATATCGAGTATTTCATTGGGGTCGATGGCTTAAGTGTCGCAATGGTACTGCTAACGGTCCTTCTTTGTTTTATTTGCGTGATTGCTTCCTGGAGAATTTCAGATGCCGTCAAAGGCTATCACGCCATGTTCTTGCTGCTTGAGACCGGTATGTTGGGGGTGTTTTGTGCCCTGGATTTCTTTCTCTTTTTTATTTTCTGGGAAGCCATGCTTTTACCGATGTATTTCCTTATCGGTATTTGGGGTGGACGGGATAAAGTGTATGCGGCCATCAAGTTTTTTCTTTATACACTGTTTGGCTCCGTGCTGATGCTCTTGGTTTTGTTGGGCATGTATTATTACTCTCAGCCACATGGTTTTGATCTCATTCAACTGGCATCAACCCGCCCATTCGCAAGTCAAACTATTACTCTTCTGGGCTGGCAGTTGCCTTTGGATAAAGTTTTTTGGGTTCTATTGTTTGTTGGTTTTGCAATAAAGGTTCCCATTTGGCCGTTTCATACCTGGCTTCCTTGGGCCCATGTGGAAGCCCCCACGGCGGTTTCTGTTGTTCTGGCCGGTGTGCTTTTAAAGATGGGGACGTATGGAATGCTTCGGATGAATTTTGCCATTTTGCCAGAAGCCACCAAATGGGCTTGTAATTTCTTAGCCATTCTTGCGGTCATCAATATTATTTACGGGGCGTTTTGTGCGATGGCGCAAAAGGATCTCAAAAAGTTGGTTGCGTACTCTTCGATTTCGCACATGGGATATGTGCTGCTTGGAATGGCAAGTTTTACCGCTGCGGGAGTAAACGGTGCGGTTCTTCAGATGTTCAATCACGGCACTTCTACCGCCATGCTCTTTTTGCTTGTCGGTGTAATCTACGACCGGGTTCACCACCGGTGGATTGTTAAGCCGGATGGGAGTCGTGGATTTGGTGGCATTGCTGCTGTGATGCCTGTTTACACCGGTATTATGGGGCTGGCGGTTTTTGCTTCGCTTGGTTTGCCGGGACTGAGTGGATTTATCAGCGAAGCCCTTGTCTTCCTGGGAGCTTTCTCTGTGCCAAAGCTTCAGATTTACGTGGTGATAGGTTCGCTCGGCATTATTCTTGGGGCAGCCTACCTTCTGTGGATGTTCATGCGCATTTTCCTCGGGCCGTTGAATGACGAGTGCAAAGCACTGCCCGATATGTCATGGAGGGAGCGGCTGGCACTGCTTCCGTTGTGTGTTTTGGTGATTGTGCTTGGAGTTTATCCGATGCCGGTACTTGATTTAATGAGCGCATCGATCTCTCAGTTGCTTACATTATTTAGCTAGGGGTTAGGCGTGGTTGAAGATATTTTGTTGAATTTGAAACTTTTCGCACCGGAAAGCATTCTAATTGCCGTAATGGTTCTTCTTTTTCTTGTGGACGCGATTTTCCCACGGCTGCGTTCAAGCTTTGTTCCGCTTTTATTGGTTATTGTCGGCTGTATCGTCTCCGCGTGGTGTACCTATTTTGTGTCGACTTTGCCACCAACGCTTTATTTTTCAGGTTTTGTTGCCAGCGATCCTTTCAACACTTTTTTCAGGTACCTCTTTCTGTTTGCCTGCGCGGTAGGAAGCTACATTGCTTACGGATCCAAGGAGCTTGAGCCAGGCCACAGAGTGGAGTTTTTGCTACTTTTACTATGCGTTACTTTCGGGCTTTGTTTGATGTCAGGAAGTACACATCTATTGGGTCTTTATATTGGGATTGAGACGGTGAGCATCGTCTCCTTCGTGATGGCAGGGCTCAATCGAGAGAACTTAAAATCAAACGAAGCTTCGTTTAAATACTTTGTTTTTGGTGCTCTGGCCTCCGGTCTGATGCTGTATGGGTTTAGCCTCATTTACGGTTACACCGGGAGTCTTTATTATGGGGAGATCGCTAACTTTTTGGTGAGCAATCAGGATAGGCACTCGGTCGTTCTTATTTTGGCCATCCTGATGACCTATGCCGGTTTGGCTTACAAAATTTCCTCATTTCCCATGCACTTTTGGACTCCTGATGTTTACGAGGGTGCACCAACGCCTATTACTACATTTTTCGCGATTGGCCCCAAGGCAGCTGGCTTCGCGGCTCTGGTGAGAATTCTTGTTGATGTCTTCGCGAGCAGGAACCCGGAAGGAGGATTGCAGGCGCTGACTCCTTTTTCGTTGGTACAGGCAATTGCCTTGCTGTCAGCGATTACGATGACGCTTGGAAATTTGTCAGCCATCAGCCAAAAAAACGTTAAACGGATGCTTGCTTACTCAAGCATTGCTCACGTTGGGTATATGCTCATGGGGGTGGTGTCGCTCGATGCGTTTGGGCTACAAGCTATTTTATTTTACTTACTGGCTTATTGTGCGATGAATCTAGGGGCGTTCTGGGTGGCAAGCATCATGATTGACGTGACCGGGCAAGAAGACGTGGATGCCTTTCGAGGTTTAGGCTGGTCGATGCCTGTCTTGGGTGTCTGCATGGCGATCTTTCTGTTTTCTCTTACGGGTATCCCTCTTTTCGCAGGATTTGTGGGGAAGTTTTTGCTTTTCGCAGCCGTCATTAAGACGCCAGGCTTTCTCTGGTTGGCTATTTTAGCCGTACTC
>JACQOU010000328.1 GCA_016207775.1 Deltaproteobacteria bacterium | reverse complement strand
ATGATTTTTTTGTTAAGAGCCTGGGTGACAAACTGAACAAAAAAGATCATCGGCCAGCCCAACCCCACCAACAATCGTAACGAACCAGTGAGGTTGGCGATCATGAGGTCTTGCTGCTGCTGCCATGCGATCACCGCTTCAACAGCAAATTCAGGCAAGGTTTGAAGCCAAGCGAGTATGCTCAGAGCCAATGCCCTGGAAATAAATGTCTGTGCCGTCTCGGCCGCCCAGCCAATCACAAAGGCTGCCAGTAGCAGAACGACCAAGCTCCAAATTTCGAAAATAGATTCCATGGTTATTATTTCTTTTGGTTAAGCGTTAAACACCAGCGACACTTTTCGTCACTTTCCGATTGCCCAAAGCTAGTAGACAATAGCTGGACCATGCCTAACCAGGCAATTTTTTTAGTAGTCTCCCACAACGCCACCGGCATCGCCCTTGCACACCTAAGGCATACCCAGCTAGGCAGGCATTAGCCTGCCCGCTGGCGAAAGGGCTTTTGGCTGATGAGACGCGTCCTACTTGCATTTGAAATGCTGTTCCAGCGCCGGAGCGTAGATGACGAAGATTTGACCTTAGCGTGGGAACGCATGTCCCGTGAAATCAAGGGAACCATCTTTGCCTTACTAACCCTCTTCCTGCTCGTCTCGCTGACCTCTTATATGCCATTCGACACGTTTAATTTGGTTCAAGGGCGTTTGGACCATATTACCAATCTGGGGGGCGTAGTAGGAGCTGCCATCAGTGAATGGTTTTTGGGAAGCATCGGGATAATGGGTTTTGTGCTGGTCGCATTAACCGCGTGGTTGTCTTATTGTGCGTTCCGCGCAATTTCTTTTAGGCAAAATTTGTTCCGCGTCCTTGGCGTATTGATTGCCGCTGTTCTTGGTGCTATCACCTGTCAGCTTTTCGCCGGGAACTTACCGGAAGCAAGCTTATTTCAAGGCGGCTATGTTGGTAAGCATATCGGCGTATGGCTACAACATTATTTCAATACGACAGGGGCGGGATTGATTGTCGGTGCTGGATTTGTGGTTACGCTCATTCTGACGACCAGGCTATCGGTTGTTGGAATGGCATCCGGTCTATTCTCCGATAAGGACGAAGAAGCGGACGATTTTTTCGAAGAGGAAGAGACACCCATTGCCCGACCGAAACCACAAAAATTGTGGTCTCCCACTGAAGCACTCGAAGAAAAGAAAAAATCGGCGGCAAAAAAAAGAAGGCAAAAAGCCAATAAGAAGACTGACGAACCGATAACAGAAGAGTCTGATGATTCGGAACCGGGCTTGGTTAATGAAGACGAAGCAACAGAGGATGGAGATACTGACGAAAAACAAGGCAGTCCTTCATCCACAAGCTTTTGCGAGCTGATTCCATTCACCGGAGCTTACCACCTTCCAACCACGCGACTGCTCAAGGGCGGCTCGGGCGCCAAGCGCAGCTCCCGAGGAGAGCTTAAGAAAAATGCCATCAAACTCTGTGAACATTTACTGTCCTTCCAAATTACCGGAGAAGTCACCAATATCTGCGAAGGACCCGTGCTCACCACTTATGAATATAAACCGAGCGCTGGAGTCAAACTGAAAGCGATTGCCGCCCTACAGGATGATCTGGGTGTTATCTTGGGAACAAAAGAGCTACGGATCATGGCTCCCATACCCGGAAAAACCGTCGTGGGTATTGAAGTCCCCCGACCCGAGCAACAAATCATCGCCCTAAAAGACGTTCTTTCGGAAGACGAGTTTTACAACAAGAAAAACCATATTCCCATCGTCATTGGAAAATCGACGGATGGTGAGTCCATCTTTACGGATTTAGCCCAAATGCCCCATTTACTGGTTGCCGGTGCGACAGGCAGCGGAAAATCCGTATTTATTAACTGTCTGGTCACCAGCCTTCTCTATCGGTTGCCCCCCCAGCAGCTACGCTTAATCCTTATTGATCCCAAAATGCTTGAGTTAAATGTTTTTGATGGGATTCCACACTTAATCAGCAAAGTCATCACAGACACAACGGTTGCTTTCAACGCGCTTACTTGGACCGTCAATGAAATGGAGCGCCGGTATAACCTAATGGCAGAAAAAGCTGCAAAAAATATCGATTCATATAACTCCAAAGTAAAAAATCCACTTCACAAACTTCCATACATCGTCGTTGTTGTCGACGAATTGGCAGATCTGATGCTTACAGGCGGTGGCGAAGTGGAAGTAGCCATCACAAGGCTTGCGCAGAAAGCTCGCGCCGCAGGAATCCATCTCGTCATTGCAACGCAGCGGCCCTCGACCGATGTCATCACAGGACTTATCAAAGCCAATATTCCCTCTCGCCTGTCATTTAAGGTGCCTTCTTCTATCGACTCCAGGACCATTCTGGATGGTTCGGGAGCCGAAGACCTCATCGGCCGTGGCGACATGCTCATGGTACAACCTGCGACCCCGCTGCGAAGGCTTCACGGATGCTTCATAACGGAAGAGGAACTTATTCGAGTGGTCAAATATATTGTCGGCGGAAAAGATTACTCCAAGTTTTACATGAATTTTGGCTAGTACAAGAAAAACGAGTCGGTTCGACCAGCAGCCATTTCCACTATTCTTGGTATAGGATCACGAGTAGAATTACATACATATTGGGAGGTAAAAATGCGCCTAATTTTCACCATTTTGCTCGCTATTACAGGAGCAGTTGTGATGGCCCGCCCAGATCTCCCGTACGTTGTATCGTCCGCATTATTACCCCTTCGTGTTTCTTACGAGGACCCGAATAAGGAGGCGCTTGCGGTAGCCGTGCTCAAATACACTGAAACAACTTGGAGACTTTTCAATGATTGGGGGTTTCTCTCCCCTCCAATAAATCCTGATATCGGCCACTACCAAATCTTTGTCGAGCCTCTCTCTGGAGCGAGTGGCACAACCGAATTTGATGGGGTAAATCCTGCCACGAATTGGAACGACTGCTATTCGTATGTGCGCATTAACTCCAACAAGTCCCCCGACGAGGTCACAGTTATTGCACATGAGTTCGTTCATGTTGCCCAGAAGTCAATCGATTGCCTGCAACCTGTATTCGTGGAAGCCATCGCCACATATCTGCAAACGGTTGCTGAGCCGAAAAGGTGGAGAATTCTTGTGGACAATGCACCAGCCTTTCAAAGCGCTCCGTGGCGGTCGCTAGATGACCAAACCTACAAGTACGGAGCAGGTTTGTGGATTTATTACTTAGCAAGCAAATATGCCCAAGAGGATAGTCCCGGTTTTATAGAACACATTTGGCGGACCGGCATGCAGCCCGAAGGTTCCACCGTTGCCTCCAATATTTATGACTCAATTGAGCAGACGCTAGCGAAGTGGGGGGGGCCATCTTTTGATGAGGCATTTATAGATTTTTGTGAGTCTCGCTTTTTTGTGGGCACAAAAGACGATGGAGCGCATATGTCTCGCGCATCGGAATTCGCCGGGGGAGAAATAGTGCCTTTAAAGCAGTTTACAGCAGGCGAACTGCCGGTGTTGGACTGGAGTCCGCCGATTGACAAGCGTCCGGCAGCATATGGATCCAATCATCTTGTTTTGACTTTGCAGCCCGACTTGCACTCGATTCACATAGTCTTTAAGGGAGACTCGACCACTCGATGGGGCGTCCGTGTAGTTGTTTTTGAGAATAGTCCAACAAGGAGTTTTGAGCTTCCATTGTCCTCGGCAAATGAAGCGAGCATTGATATTGAGCTTCGGGGTGAAAGGCAGCTTTTGCTTGCTGTAGCAAATCTTGGCTCCGAATCGTATAGCCCCTGTGTCGGCGATAAATGCTCTTGGCCCACTGCAAGCTACTCTATTCATTTGTCCGCATCAGAGTTCAGTCGCTAAGACCTTTTGGGGACCAACATGGGACCGGAGCCAACAGGGGAAGCGTCCAAACTGAATAGCATCCTAAAAATTCCTCAACGGCAATGCACGGTTAACTGCTCAAATAATCCGTTAACGAATGTTCATAACACCCTCCTGTAAACGTTCCCCTGGATGACCCCAGTAGTATGATGGAGTTGGGTAAATCCTTCGGAAGAAGGATCTTAAAGGGGGTGCACAGTGAATATTAAACCGCTACTTGTCACGCTTATCGTTAGTGTCCTGCAAACCGCGTCAATTTACGCTATTGATAGTCTGCAGGGGGCTTTCGTGGCGCACTATCCAGACACGAAAGGAACCGCACTGGAAAATTGTGCCACTTGTCACATGCCGATGGATGCCGATTTGCTCAATCCTTATGGGCGAGCCTACCGAGATGCGGCAAAAGATTTTGCCGCTATTGAGGCATTGGATTCGGATTTAGACGGCATGAATAACCTTGATGAAATCAAGGCTCTGAGAAATCCCGGGTCCCAGGCGCTTACTCCCGAGCTCTTTACGTTTACTAACAAGATGGGAAACGTGCAGTTCAATCATGCCATTCACGTGACTGGCGAGAGCTACCTTTCAAAGGGCAACTGCTCTAACTGCCACGTGAGCGATGGCACCAAATTCGCCAAGAAGTTCGACGACACGATATCTGCACTTAAAATAGCGCATAAAGTATGCTTGGATTGCCATAAGGCATCGGGAAGCACGGTGGCTCCCACAGCTTGTGATGGGTGTCACAAGAAGCCCACATAACGTAATCGGGGTTAATTCCAGTACGGCCCTTTGTCCTCGGGCTCGCCGGAATTGGATTGATTGACGATGAGGGTGAACTGACGGCGGAGCTTTTCCCTTTCGTAGTCCTTTTTGCCAGCTCCCTTAGTGCCTCGAGGCCGCATGTACTTGAGGTAGATGTAAAGCGCACCCACGAACATGCCACCGACGTGGGCAAAATGCGCCACATTGTCTTGAACATTTTCCTTCACTCCCATCATCAGTTCAAGAGCAGCGATGAGGAGAACGAAATACTTTGCTTTCATCGGGAAAAGAAAGAAGACAAGAAAATAGCGGTTCCCAAAAAATATCCCATAAGCAGCGAGTATTCCGAAGATGGCTCCGCTCGCACCGATGATTGGGTGACTAAGGCGTGAGGGATCGGAAAAGAGAACGTTGACTGCAAAATTGAATACGCCTGCGCCGATCCCACAAAGGAAAAAATATTTAAGAAAACCCCCTTGCCCGATCCGGAGCTCAAGTTCAGCCCCGAAGTACCACAAAATCAACATATTCAGCAAAATATGAAACGGATGACCATGCATGAATATGTAGGTGACGAATTGCCACAACCACAGCTTTTCTTTCACTAGCAGGGGAACCAGACCGAATATCTGGTTGAGGTGAAGCCCACCGACTTGGAAACCAAGATGGTACAGGACAAAATCGAAAACGTAGACGACTGCGCAAATGATAATTAAACTTTTTGTTACCTTCGTCAGAGGAGGGACAGGGCTGATTTGGTCGTATCTTGTTTCCATGGCTCAGGGTGTTTGAATTAGCTGTTCAAGTTCAACCAGAACCCCTCCCATTGAGCGGGGGTGAATAAACAGGATTGTCCCACGTGCTCCTTTACGCAAACCTGGAGGCAATATTTCGACGCCAGCATTTTCAAGCCGCACTTTCCACTGATCAATGTTACTTACCTCAAAGCTCAAATGGTGCAGACCGCCCTTAGGTCTGTCGGAAAGAAATTTCGCAACGGCTGACGAGTCAGCGGTGGGCTGCAGCAGTTCTATTCGCAATTCGTCGCTTGGTTCAATGGGGACAAAGGCAACTTTCACCTTTTCCGAAGCAACCTCGACAGACCGTTCCGCTTCCAATTCCAATCCCAGCCGCTCGAACTGTTTCATAACAAACTCAATCTGGGGGCAAGCAATCGCAATATGTGAAAGCCGAATCATGTCTTATCAACAGCCTTTCTAGCAAAAAGGCTAAACCGGCGATAGTGCTATTCCTCTTCATCATCATCCGCTGGCTTACGCCGCTTTTCCTCATTGGGCAGACTACGATAAGGAACGGCTTGCCGCTTCTCAATTGTCTCCTGTTCCTCTTTTACTTTTGCTGTAACCTTATCGGTTTCTTGCCGGTAGCATTGGCGAAACGCATCAGGATCTTTTTTCTTGATTTTGCATGTTTGCTGAATTTCGTCTAACTGCCCTTGGTTGAGTTTCTGCTCTTCCGCGGCAATATATCTTTCCTGACCCGTATAAATACCCTTCGATGTCTTTGGCTTAGGAACTTCCTCCTGCTTATTTGACCAGAGGGAATTATCAAACACTTCAACACCACGCTGTGGAGGCGCCGAGCTCGCATTAGAAATTTCTATTTTGGCACTGTCACCGTAAGCCGTAAAAGCGATCAACAGACTAAATAGGGAAGAGCTTACCTTCATTACTGACCTCACCTAGAAGTGAAAGTTCACATTTGCCAAGGGGACCAGCGCTCTACTCATCACGCCATCAGCGGGCTGATTATCTTTTTCAATATCAGCAAATCCCATGTCGTACCGAAGATCCAGTCCAACGGATAAATTCTTGTTTGGGTAAAAACCAACCCACACCCCGAAGGTCACGCCATAGTCATTATTAAATCCCGACTTCACTTCAATTGAATTTCCTTCGCCCGAGCGAGTAGCCGCAACCATAAATGATGCGAGGAAAAATCCTCCATGCAATATAACTTGTGGACACGGTGCGTACTTAAGTTGAATAGGGAATTCTGTATAAGACAGTTCGTAGCGAGTAACGTTTCCGTTCGCATCTCTGCTTTCATATCCCTTAGAGATGTAAAGCGCATCAATTCCCAGCCAAAGATTCGGATTAGCCATCAGCTTGTAATCCAAGCCAAGCCCGAAAGCAATTCCGGTATGGCCGCTTACATCCACTTTATTGATTCCGCGATTGTGGGAAAAGGTGAATCCGCCATAAATAGGTAGCTTAAGCTTCCCACCTCTGCCACCACCCGGCTCGGCAAAAACCGGATTGCATAAGTGAACAAAAGCAAGCAGACCTACAGCAATGTAGGCTCGAAAGGTCACCCGATACTCCTTCTATGTAAGTATCGGAAATTGGACGAACTTTCCTAAGCAGTCGCTTTGCAGGAAGCGTGCAGTGCGTTAACTAGAAGAGAGTGTACACAAATGGGGATAGCGCCGAGCCTTCCACAAGAAAGAGCAGCAGACCGATGCTAGCAAGCACTAAAATCATTGGTAGCAGCCAAAATTTCTTGCGGGTCTTTGCAAAATCCCATACTTCGCGCAGTGCCGTTTTTTGTTTAATCATTTCTTCCATGGCTGGGTTCCTGTTTTTTTAAAGATGATTTTATTGTAGAGCAATCTCAATGCTTGAGCAATCTTTCGTAAAAACAGTTATTTCCTAACTTGCAAGCGCCCATGAATTTTAGATAATGAAAATGGATCGATATACTGAAGCGAATGTAGGAGGTGACTTGTGAATGCCAGTAAACAAAAGGAATTTCTGACGGGATTGGACAAAGCACTGGAAGCAGAATTGTCGGGAGTGGTGCGGTTTTTACATTACAGCTTTATGGTCTTTGGACCGAACCGCCTCCCTATAACCAAATGGTTTCGAGATCACGCAGTCGAGAATCTTGGCCATGCAACGTTGATTGGAGAGAAAATCACAGCACTGGGCGGGCACCCGTCGATTAAAGTGCAGCCTGTTCCAGAGATGAATGCTCACAACGTATTGGACATCTTGCGCGAATCTTTGAATTACGAAAGAGAATCATTGAATCTGTATAAGGAACTGTTGGAGCTAGTCGACGGAGACATCGCCCTCGAGGAAATGATGCGCAAGCTTATCCTGGAGGAAACAGAGCACATCGAAGAAGTCGAGAAGATGACTCGATTGATTCCGGAGCCGTAGAGCACTGTTTAAAAAAATTAATAGGCTCTGATGTAGTCAGTCATCAGGCGATTCTCCAATAGCAGAGTTTCGTGTTCTGCCTTCACCAAATCGCCAATGGAAATCATACCCACCATGTGGCCATCGGCGATAACGGGCAAGTGCCTGATACGCCGCTCGGTCATCACTCCCATTGCCAGCTCCAAAGAGTCGAACGGCGACACGGTGACGACGTAACTGGACATTCGTTCGGAAACTCGCGTAGCTTCCAAGTCAGTTTGGCGAGAAACGCAACGTAAAATATCTCGCTCCGTGATAATGCCGACCACCCTTCCGTCACGATCACAAACGACAAGGGAGCCTATGTGTTTTGCTACCAATGTTCTAACTGCATCGGCTACCGTCGCATCCGGGCTGATCGTGTGTACCGTACTGCCTTTATAGGCGAGTATTTCTGCGAGTGTCATAGTTCCTCCCGCTGGTAAGCTCAACCGTTTAATTTTCAACGACTAACTTATTTACCGCTACTCCCAGGTCTATTTCGTGTCAACACAGGCGCACTGATTTTCACTAACGCGAACGCTGTTTTTTTGGTAAAAGATTTTCATTCTCTATTCGCCCGGCATTAAAGCAGTAATATATCTCTCCAGAAGAATCCTGGGCGATTCCAATGCCAGCATCCTTGAAATGACCGAGCAGGATAGTTCTATGCCCCTCTGACTTCTTCCAACCTTCAACTATTTTCGAATGGTCGTGGCTGCCCCGTTGGGATGCAACGCACTCGCCGTATGCTGTTTTGTTTTCATCTTGGAGATAATGAAACACATACATGCGGGATGTGAGATGTCTGCCAACTTTGATTTTAAGTTCGTGTGAAAGTTCCTTGCAATCCGCCATGTTGTTTGCGTGATAGCGTGCCGCTCGAATGAGCTTCTTATTAAAGCGCAAGGGAGCACGTTTGTTGGAGCTCCTGAATTGATTGATTCGGCTTAGGATCTGCTCTTCGTCCTCAGTCGGAACAATTTCCTCTCTGGGGGTAGCTAACAAATTAAATGCTAACAGAACGGTTAGTATGGTGGGCAAGCGGACTCTGTTCATACGTCCTCGCAAAAGTACGTTCAATCGTGCTGCTGCCCACCTCAACGCATTGGAACTTGTTTGTTAACCAAACTCATATCGCATCGCGTTATCTTCCGCAAGAATAATCTTAATGCCCCTTCCATATCCCACTGCGCTTGCACGCCCAACCCTATTTTGCGCGTATCGTTTACCTTCATAAATTACGACACGATCTTCTTCAGTCCACTTTACTAGTGAAGGACGTGGAATAAAACGTGTTCCCACTCTCCTACCTTCCTGTAGGACGGTAGCAAAAGTTAAGGCCTTTTT
>JACQOU010000322.1 GCA_016207775.1 Deltaproteobacteria bacterium | reverse complement strand
GTTACCAATTCTGTGAAAGCCAAGATTTTGTAGACAGTGCATGAAGGACACAATCTCTTTTTCTGAAAGCGCCAGTTTACAAAATACGGATAACATTTCATTGAAGAAAAGCTCGGGTACGCCAAATTGACGTGGGTTTTGTTCGATTTGGGATAACAAATCCATCGCTTCTTTACGGTTCGGTTCATCGACGAACCACTTAATGGCAACGGATGCATCTATAATCTTGAGTTTCATGAGCGAACATCGCGAATGAGATCGAGAGATGTATTGCCGGTGGGCAGTTTTATGTTTGCATTGCGGATAGTCTGAACAATCTGCTTGCGCAACTCATCGGCCTCTCTATCAACGAACCGAGTTTGATAATCTTCCATGGAAATCAGAACCGCAACGGGTTTACGCCCTTTCTCCAGCAAGATCGGCTCACCGGTCTTCAATAGCTGGTCGACTATCTTCCCCATATTTTGCCTTAAATGAAGGGCATTTGTTTTTTTCATATTCCAAACCTATATTAATAATGTCATATTACTAGTAACGTGTCAAGCCATGTGTCATATTATTTAGTATCTCTTTTGCGTTAAGCATTAGTGTGGTTTAGTAAACGTTATGAGATATCTGGAACCAATATTCCGCCCGCCGAGCGAGGCGAATAGTTATATATTGCAGGTTACGTACGGATGTTCACATAACCAATGTACTTTTTGCGGTATGTATCAAAACAAGTCCTTTCGTGTTCGGCCGTTTCAGGAAGTGATTGAGGATATCCAATTGGCAAGTCAGCATTGGCCTGATGTCCGTCGCGTTTTTCTGGCTGACGGGGATGCCATGATTTTGAGCACGGAAAAGCTTTTGCGGATCCTGCAGGCCCTGACCCAGGCTTTCCCAAGGCTCAGCCGTGTGGGAATTTATGCGGACGCTCGCTCTTTTAAAGGCAAGACAGATGACGAACTCAGCGAACTTAGAAAAAACAAATTGGGAGTCGTCTATCTGGGACTTGAATCGGGAAACAATCGAGTGCTCGAAAAGATTAAAAAAGGTGCAACGGCTGAACAAATGATTGAACCGATGGTACGCGCTCGAACGGCGGGAATTAAAACGAGCGTCATTGCTTTGTTGGGAGTGGGAGGAACGGCGTTTTCCAAAGAGCATGCCCAAGGCACGGCCGAAGCAATCAACGCTATGGGTCCTAACTTCTTCAGTGCTTTAACGTTAACGCTGGTTCCAGGAACACAAATTTTTGAAGATGCCCAGCGCGGTCTATTTACTCCCCTATCGCCTGAGCAATCACTTGAGGAACTGTATCAGATAGTCGAAAACATCCATTGCGACAAACCTGTCATTTTTAGAACAAATCACGCATCCAATTACGTCTCATTAGAAGGCAACCTGCCTCGTGACAAAGGGAAAATCCTGGAAACCATTCGAAACGCTTTAAAGCATAAAATACTGAAGCCGGAATGGCTAAGGGGACTCTGAGAAGCCTACTTCCCGGTCACGACCCGCTCTGGAAAATTTTTGTCCAATATTTTTTTTGAAGCTTCTCTCAAGCGTTCAGACTTGGATTCTTTAATAACGGCCACGAGGAGCGCTTTAGCGTGTTTTGTATTAACGTCTTCGACTGATGACAAAATTCTTGTCTTGACCTCGTCATTAAATCGTCCGTTCTTTAACAAGAATTCTTGCAGAAAAACTGCCCATTCCGGCGAAGTTCTCAGAACTTGATTATCCCGGATCGCCAAGTTGATCCTTCCAAAAAGATCTGCGGAGCCAGTTTCTGACAGTTTCCTTATCTCCGCTGCAGCCATCGGACTTTGGTAAGCGCCGAAGGCGAATTGAATCCAATATTGATATCGGTATCCCCGGGGCTTGTGGATGGAAAGCGTGGAATGGAGAATCTCAGCGCTCCTTTTGTCGCCAACCTGGGCAACGGCATTTGCGGCCATCTGCAGATCATCAAGGGCCAAGGCAGGGTTCTGAAGAATTTCTGAAAGAAAATTAAGAACCGTTTTATCCGAGACTTTTCCCAGCGTACCCAACAATTCCGAGCGCAACTCACTCCATCCGTGTGGGTCGTTTCTGTAGTCAGCGGTTTGCTGCCAACTGTTTTGGAAAGCGTTCCGCGCTAAAGCCAGAATCCCAGAGCCGATTTTTTCCGTAAGCCATCGGGTCTTCATCTTTCGGAAAGCCGCAAGTAAAGCCATGCGCACGTAGGGAGAAGAATCGGATTGGAGTATATTCAACACAGTACTTTCCGCTTCCTTTGACAATTCCGCGCGGCCTTCCAAAAAGTTTTCCGACAATTGGAAGCAGGCCCACACTCGCGCAACCGGATCGGGGTCAGAAACAGCCTGAAGAGCCAAGACTGTTTCATCGGTTTTCGCAGGGATCACTTTGCCTAATACTACGCCCCCCGGATTGACAGTCACCCATTCAGGCTCTGCGGGAAGAACTAACGAAATGTCCGTATTTTTTTCGCTTACGGAGAGGATGACAGTTCGTGAGTAAGCGCTTGCTTTTGAACGATGGAACACGATAGGTAGGCGGAAATGGAATGAGCTCTTATCCGATTCATGGTTCGAGCGCTGGGAAAGGCTTAATGTATAGGTGGAGGATTTAGGATCCCACTCGCCAGAATAGCGGATGACCGGATAGCCTCGTTGAAGAAGCCAGGTGTCTCTAAACAACGCGAGATCTTCGCCTGTGATCTTTTCAGTAATCCTGAAAAAATCGAGATAGTTTGCGTTGGAGCGCTTAAATTGCTTAAGGTACTCTCGAAGACTCGCTCGAAACTTTTCTTCGCCAAGATAGAAGCTGAGCATTCGAAGAACATTTTCCCCTTTTGTGTAGCTGATAGAATCAAAAGCATCGTCGGGATTAGTGAGTTCCTTAGCTACAATTGGGTGGCTTCGCGGACCGTCTTCCTGTCGAAAGTAGTCGTCCCAAGTGTGTGTGACCAGCTCAATTGCCGCTTCTTCACTTCCGATAATATGGGCCGTTGCAAGCGAATCGAGGTAGCTTGCGAAAGCCTCGTTCAGCCAGATGTCATCCCACCATTTCGGCGTCACATCGTTCCCAAACCACTGATGGGCCAACTCGTGAGTAGCCAGTCCAACAATACGCTTCTTTTCGAAGCTCGAACCAGCCTCATTGAGAACCGTACGCTCCTGATTCATATGGGTTGCCGATGTGTTTTCCATTCCACCCCATAAATAGGTGGGAAGTCCAATCGTCGCATATTTTGCCCACGGATATTTGACACCGAGATACTTCTCAAAAAATGCAACCGCTTTTTGGGTAATCTCAAGCGTAAACCGAGCATTTTCCACTTTGCTTTTACCAACCCAGACCGATATTTCTGGCTTCCCTTTGGATGCTATCTTTGAAAATTCCCCGACTGCCAAGGAAACCAGATAAGTGGAATGGGGTTTATCTTGCAGCCACCGCACCTCGCGCCAATCGGCCCCTTCACGCTTGAAGGGTCGGTCACTCGTTTTTTGCCCATTCGAAATCACTGCATAGCGCGCGGGAACACGTACGCGCACTTCGGTCGTTGCTTTATCGTAAGGTTCGTCGTTACAGGGAAAGAAGGAGCGAGCGCTTTGTGCCTCAAAGTGAGTGAACAAAAGAGCCCCGCGCTCAGGCTCGTCAGGGTCCCAAACCTTGAAGAATCCGTCATGAGTACTGCGAACCTTTCCAGCATACCGGATGGCCAGTGTGAGAACCTGACCTTTGGCAACTGCCTTTGGAAACTCAACCTCAAGTGTTTTCTCAGAGCTTTTGAAAAGCAGATCTTTCGGTTGCTTGCCACCCAGTTTGACCGAATGGACAGACAACTCCTTCATATCAAAAGAAAGCTTTTCGACCGTTTGCAGCGTCTTCAATTTAATGTCAACTGAAGCCTCGAAGACATCGGGGTTTACCGACGGATCGATCGAAAGATTGATTTGATAATGAATCGCATCGTAAGGTCGATTGGCTGGTGAAAAGGTTGCCATAACTATTGCACTCCATCCTATTAGTGTAGTAACGAACCAAAGAAGCACTGAGCCCCCCCTTGAAGCCGCAATCATTGCCTTTTTTCTCAGAAAAATCAATTGCGCCTGTCCCCTTTACATTGACAGCCGATATAAAAAGAACTCTATTCAGCAACAAATGAAAACACATAACGACTTTGCAAGATTTATTGATGTTGTTCATCAACTCAGAAAGAAGTGTCCTTGGGACAGAAAGCAAACCCATAAAACTTTGATTCCTTATCTGATCGAGGAGGCCTATGAGGCAGTGGAGGCGATTGAAAAGCAAGATACGACTTCGTTGAAGGAAGAACTCGGAGACTTGCTGCTGCAGATTGCACTTCATTGCGAAATTGCGCGGGGGAAAAAAGAGTTTTCCATTGATGACGTCTCAAAAGCCATCACGGATAAAATGATTCGGCGTCATCCACACGTTTTTGGTGATGTAAAAGTGAAAAACGTGAAGGCAATATTAAAAAACTGGGCGCGCTTGAAAGGTGAGGAACGGCCTCAAAAATCGCTGTTGGGCGGAATACCAAAAGCAATGCCCGCTTTGCAGCTAGCACAAAGATATGGGGAAATAGCCGCTTCGGTAGGCTTCGACTGGCCTACCGTAAAGGATGTTCTCGACAAGGTGAATGAAGAATTATCGGAGTTAAAGGAAGAAATCCGCAGAAGGAATCGCAGGAAAAGCGATTTGGAGATGGAACTTGGCGATCTACTTTTCGTGCTCACCCGCCTCGCGGGTCACCTCGGAATCAATGCCGAAATCTCTCTAAAAAAAAGTGCCAGCAAATTTGCCAGTCGTTTTGGACAGCTCGAGAGGGAAAAGTCCCTGAAAGGGAAAAAACTGACCGACTTCACTCTCGAGGAGTTGGAAGCCAGCTGGCAGCGCTTAAAGAGAGTCCATAAACGCTGAGAGGATGGTGGCCACGTGACACCGGTCCTGCCGCTCGTTAGGACTAATGCCACTCGGTCCAGCACTCCGCCCCAAACCATACAGCCTTCAACCTATTGAGAACGCAGGAGAATTATTAGCTGGTTATTGCAACCAAGTCCTTGTGCCTTGGCATAGCTTTAGCAATCCCTAGTCTATGTGACAGAGAGGAATGAACATTTTGGCACCGAAATATCCGAAAAAGGAATCAGCGCACAAAACCAGTCTCTTCGGTTGGTACGCGACCTCATTAGGTCCTTAGGAAGCCAATATTGGTTTTTCTTCTTGCTCACGATCATTTTTGGACTAGTGAGTCTTTTGCCCGCACAATTTTTTCGGTTTTTTACCGAAAGTGCTTACGTTTTGACGCCAGCCTCTTTAGAGCCTTTTATAATCCGTCTGGCCCTGTTCGGAATGGGTGTTGCTCTGGCGCTTTGGCTCTCTTCTTTCGGAACGTCGTTCTGCCAGGAATGGCTTCGACTGAAGTTGGGTGCGGAGCTGCGTAGGCGTGCTTTGCACTCGCTCCATGGCATGAGCATCGAAACGCTCGATCAGGCACAACGGGGTGAATGGTACACGCGTTTAACTGGTGATTTAGCTAACGCAGAAAGTTTTCTAACTGAATCCGTTCCGAGTCAAATTCGTAGCCTTACTGTACTCACTGGCTCGGGGGTTCTTTTTCTGCTTTATAGTGGCCACATCGCGTTACTTGCTTTATGTGCTGCGCTCGGGCTCGCTTGTCTAAATTTTTTCCTGCAAAGAAAGCTTGCACCCATGCTAAAAGAACTTCGCGATTTGCATGGCGGTGTGTTTCAACTCCTAATAGAAAATCTCGAAGGGCTGCGGACAGTACGTTCACATAATGCCGAACCGTACTTTGAACGGCGCTTCGAGGGTAAACTTCAGTTGGTAACATCCAAGAGTCTTGGTGTGGTTCGCAGTCTTGGAATATTGTTGGGGGGGAATGAGTTTTTTGGTCATGTCGCAGTTGTCTTATGCCTGGTTCTCGCAACCGTTGCTTTAGGGGATGGCCGACTAACATTAAATGAGATCCTGATCTATCCATTTTTCATTGGATTGTTCTATGGTTCTGCGCAAAATCTCGCCCATGCTGCCTATAATTGGAATCGATTTTTTAATGAAGGTGGACGACTGGCGGAGATGCTTTATCGCCATGGGCACGAGGCAGGCAGGCAAAGCCGGTTCTCGTTGGTTGAGTCAGTTGGAATCGACGAAATTTCTCTAAACAACTGGATTGTGGGTCATGAGGGCCGGGCGGTTGCGGGTCCCCTCAATTTACGGTTTCAGAGAGCAACCATCCTTGCGATTGTTGGGCCCAGTGGTTGCGGAAAATCCACTTTCCTGGAAACTTTGGCTGGGCTAAGAGCGCCCCTTGCAGGTCAAGCTCAGTTATTGGACGAAAAAGGAGAGCGTCGTCTGTGTGTGCCGGCATTGCGCCGGCTACCCGCCGAACTTTTTGCGTATGTTGAACAACGACCCTATATTTTTGAAGGGACTATCCGAGAAAATCTGACATTCGGAAATACAAGTCTTGGAAGCGAGGCGACGCTGTGGTCTTGCTTGGAGGCAGTGGGCTTGTTTCAGTTTGTAAAATCTGCTGGAGGCCTTAATCACATTTTGAGAGATCGAGGGAAAAACCTCAGCGAGGGTGAGCGCTATCGCATGGCTTTGTGTCGTGCTTTGCTTCTCAAAAGACCGTTCTTGCTTCTCGATGAGCCATTTGGAGCCTTGGACCGGTTTTCTATCGAAACCATTTGCAAAACTCTCAACGAACAAAAACTGACGAAAGGTATTGCCGTTGTAACTCATTACCTCCCAGAGTGCTTTGTTTTAGATGAAATGATCGACTTGGGGGATCCCAATAAGAAAGCAAACCCCGAAAGTTTCAAAGAGTGCCGCGAAAACAAAGACTCTTGGGAAAGAATGATCAGACCGCCGATCCCGCATGAGGTCTTGCATGAGTAAGCGAGCCACCTGCCCCCTCCAATCCATGGCACAGGGTTTGCAATTTTAGCCGAATTAAGGGCCTTGGTCGGTTGCAAATGTGGTCCGCCACGAAACGGAAGGGCTGAAACTCCGATCCGTGGATTAGGCTGATACAGGAGAAATAATCATGAAAGATTCACATTCAAGAAAAGGAAACTTTCAAATAATAGATAGCGATTTACTAAGCGAATTACACTCTGATCACATGGAGGTGGCAAACCTGCTGGGTGATTTCGAAAGGCAAGACTTGCGCACTTATGCCAATGATATATTTCCAATGCTAAAGGAAGAGATCACTGCTCATTGCGAAGCCGAACAGCTTACTATTTATAACAAACTGGCAAAGGAAGATGAAAGTTTGATTAAGGCAGCCAAATCTGAGCATCATGAAATTAAAGAGTTCCTGAAGACTTTGGAATCAACGAGCTTAACGGACGAAAAAGCATGGGAGGAAACCTTCAAAGACCTCAAATCAGCAGTTCAACACCATGTCGAAGAAGAAGAATCTGAAATGTTTGAGCTCATCTCTCGGCAGATGAGCAAGAAGATGCAGGATGAATTGTATGACCAGTTTATGGAAGCCAAAGACGAGCTTAAAAGCAGCGGCCGGGCGGCCTAGCCCACAGCTCTTAGGGCCCTTAGTGAATGCATTTTGAGAGATAACCTATTCCAAACGGGTGCTTGACCATCCCACACTCTTGATCCCTATACTCGTATTCCTCTGTATCTACTTCTGAATCCACTTCCTCATCCTGTGGCTCGAGTATGGGTGTCAGTTCGATTTCGATCACTTTCTTTTTCTTCAAAATGGTCAATTGCTTCCGCACTAAGATGAATGTAGGCATGGCGTCCCTGTCCAGCTCGTTTAAAATGCTAAACCGTATGTAATATTTTATTATGCACAGCATGTGCCAAGAAAACAAAAACCACCGGTACAATTACGCACTGATGGTTTTTGTTAGAGGTAGAATTAGGCTCAGTAGCCATCTGTTGCAAGAAACTCTGTAGTTTTTCGCCACAGCATTCTGTTCAGATGTTTTTCTTTGTCACTCGTTCAGGGTGTAGATGCCGTCAAGGTTTCGGTATCTACCGTCCAGATCCAGACCGTATCCCACTAGGAACTTATTTTCCACTTCTGTACCGCAATAATCTATCGGAACAGTGATTTCTCGACGGCTTGGTTTACTGAGTAGGGCACAAATTTTTACACTCCTAGGGTTTGCTGCTTCTAAACGACGCTTTAGGAAAGCTAGCGTGTGACCGGTATCAATGATCTCATCCACTACCAGAATATGCCTGCCCTCGGGAGAAACGGTGAGATCTTTTAGAATGCGCACTGAGCGACTGGACTCCTGAGCGGCTCCATAACTGGAGAGCCGGACAAAATCCACTTCAACCGGCACCTTCACTTTACGCAAAAAATCAGCGGCAAAAAATACAGCTCCATTCAAGATGACCGTTACCAGCAGCTCCGTTCCTTCGCCCACTTTGCCAGCGTAATCGGCGGATACTGACTCAGCCAAAGTCTCGACCAGACTCTGTATTTGAGGACGTGAAAGATAGGGTGAGAGTGAGTGCTTTGTTTCCATGTTTACTTAGTTTCTGAGTTTGGTAACGACTTCTTTTATCTTACCGATGCTTCCGAACCCCAATGAAGCCAGGAATTTCATTACGGTCACGCCTCCCAGAGGAATGACCCCAAGATAGCCTTTGCTGAACATTTCAAAAAGCCCGATATGAACCTGGGGTTTAACGCGCAACTGAGGATCGGAATGAGCAACCAGCTTTAACAACGTCAGCCCAAGCTCGCCAATATCTTCCGTTCTTGTCTCAAGCAATGAATCCGCTGCTTTGGCAGGAACATGGAAACTCATTTCAGCTTTCTGAGGCGCCTCCAACTTGAGAATAGGCTTTCCATCTTCCTTTGTTAATGTGACCGGTCCCTTTCCATCCACGTAGAGAGCAATCTGTACATTGTCTTTTAAGGGCGCCATTCCCCGACGGCATACATCCTGTTTAAAAAAATCCCTGATTTTATCGAAATATTCTGTTGATACTGGCGTGTTCATAAAAATGCTATACCAGAGATTATCTGAACAGGCGAGCTGACTTCTTTTGAGCTTACTTCCCTTGGAGTTCACTTAGATTTCATCAGTAGTTGCTCATAAGTTTCCGGTAACTCATATGCCGGAGCCTTCTCTACTCCGAGCTCTTCCAGCATGCTGGCAGGAACTTGATTAATTTCTGCCACGCTTTTGTCCCTGATTTGTGCGTTCTTTATAATGGTTTTTTTATCCGGAAATCGATAGGCCGAACGCTGTTCAATAGCATCAAAGTTTTCAACCGCCTCAGCAACCGAATCATCCCAAAGTTTTTTCTGTTCATCCACGGTCAACTCCTTGACCTCTGCGGCGGAACCATCTGATTCGCTATAGGACACGGTGACGGGAGCTTTCATATCTTTTTCTTCGTACATCCCCTGCCAGTTTGACGGATAGGCATTCGGATCGGCATTTTTCCGGGTTAGGGTCATATATTGAATCCGCCAATCCCTCAGCCGCCCATCTTCATCTTTCGGATCACCCGATTGTGGCTTATAGGTCTTGCCTGTGCTATTCGTACTTTCTTCCACATACTTCGGATTGACTGCGGAAGCTGGCATGGAAGCGACTGCCTTGCACATTTTCAGCAGTTCCTCTCGGTTTTTTTGATCGGCGGCACTCACGGGGCCAGAGTTCTTATCCTTGTAGGCTTTATCCACAGCCTTTTCGCATGTCTCGTTGTCTTCGAACATCTCTAGCTGACCAACGGGCGACGGAAGCTGGTTGATTTGTCCTTGCGCTAAATTGGCCCGAGTAGACGCAATGAACGCCTTCGTCGCTTGTTCAGCAGCCTTATAATAAAAAGTAAGATTTCCCATCACGCCGCTGTCATTACGTTTCTCCGGATCGCGGGCTGCCCTGGCAATACCCCCTTCGAAGGTATCTTCACCCACTTTCTTAAAAACCTGACTGGATTCCGGCCTCAGATCCCAACGTTCCACTGGGTACTTATTCTGGGCGGGGCTAGCCCCGCTGGAGCCCGTCGCACTCGCTGAAGTAGATGCATTCTGTTTGGATTCCACTTGTACGACAGTCTTTTTGAACATTCCCTCGTAACTTATTCCCTGACTAGGATTATTGGCATTTGTGGCATTAGCGTTATCTTCGAATTTCTTGTTTTCCTGATAAGCTTTGCGTTCAAGCTCAGAAGAATCGTCCAGCCCTCCGTGTTCAGAGACCGCGGCTGGCAATGTCTTGCCCGTTGGCTGACCTTTAGCGTTTCGAGCGTTCTTATCTTGCGTATCATAAGCCCTATCGTGGTAGGTCAGCGGACCCTGGTAAGAAAGAAAGCCCCCCCCGTCGGAATCCATCTGAGTCTTAGTCTTACCCGACACCGTAGTTCCATCGGGTTTTTGAGGCTTACCCAAAACGTTTACATCTTGCGTGAACTCGACAAACTGCTGACTAAAGCTTTCTTGCATCCTTTTATCAGGATCAAAATTTTCTCCGCTTTGAGCTTTTTCAGCCCATAGACCAGAGGTATACACCGCAAAGAGAATAATTAGGAATGGTACACTCAAAGGGCTTCTCGCCGCTGAACACTGACGGTCCACGTCCGCTCTCCTTTCCCCAAAATAACTATTAGCAATTACGATGCCGACTTATCGACGGTAAATTGCCTATTATTTCAAGAGGACCAGAAACGGCACGTTGTTTGGGTTGGGTGTATACCCTTTTACGTCAGCCAGCTGTGCAGAGAATGAACATTTTATTGCGCTGGATTGCACCCAATGTTGGTCTTCTTAATGCTTAAACAGCTTGCAAATACGGTACAGGAAGGCATGGACATCGACACTCCTGCGTCGGCCAAGCATCTGGTATGGGCTGCGTTGATGTTGATACTATGGCAATAGGTTTTGCTGGCAGCCGCCATACACGAGGGAACGTCATAAACTTCCGGATTGACTTCAACGTAGGTCAGCATTCCACCGGGATATTTTTCCCTTTCTTCTTTAGAGGGTTTGGGCTGGCAGAAACCATTTTTCGAATTCTCAATGGAAACGCAATCTAACTTCGCGTTGGTGAATTTAAAAGCAGCCGGGTTGTTCAGGTTGGTATGAAAGTTCGAATGCTTGTCGTACAGACTGTTTTTGCCCATGTTCAGGCCCACCAACAATCCGTTCTTATCAAACAATCCGCCGCCCGAATCGCCGGGCGCTGCCTCAATGCCTGCTTGATTGGTCACCAAATAGCGATCTCCAAACAGTGGATTTAGTGGGGCGCCCGTGCCACGGTAGCCAACCTGTCCGAAATTAAATTCAGAACGATTGAATGAAAAGTCATTGCTACATTTCAGATCAGCGTTCAATGCGGAACAGCCAAAGCCAGTGATTGTCAGTTTTTCATTGTCCCCCACAGGGGTCGTTCTAACGCGTACGACATCCACTAGCTGGTCTAGTTTCTCTTTCTGATCGGAGGCCAGGTTTAATGAAAAAGTAGCCGCATCGGAACAGGCTCCGAATACGACGCAGATTCTTTCGCTTGGAGGTACTCCCGAAAAATCATCGGAAACCCGGATTTCTTTGAATGTGAGGTTTTCAAAGGAATCTCCATTAGCCGTGAGGATATCGACTTTGAGATCCTGAGGATTGGATGAGCTATCGAAACAATGTCCGGCAGTCACGTAGTCATCGCCTGATATTCTTGTGGCACTACATACCGATTGTTTTCCATCTCGCTGTCTTACTTTGTAACCGATGATGGATGGGTAATTGCGCGATTGCACTCCTGGAGTCCGGGGATTTGTCTTTCCCCCTACTACGGCAAAAGCATTTGAAGCCAGTGTGGACGCAAAAAAGGCCACTAGAGATATTATTTGAACCATTTTCATGCCATTCCCCTCGTTGGCCCTCTTGAAACCCACTCTATTGCAACGGCTATGCCGTCCTCAGTGAGCCTCACTGCGTGTGAATTGGTATCAAAAAGTCCTGATTGAATTGGGGAGGTTGGGAGTCAGTTTGACTCCTGGAGAGATTTTATCGCAACACCAAACGTGCTCCAACGGGCCCGTAAGGCGCGTTCTTTAGTTCAACCTCCTGGAGTTCGCTTCCCATCAGTGCAAATACGCGGTCGTCCATAAAAATGGGCCTGGTGTTACCGTACCAGTCTGTGCAGGAGGTTTCGCAAACACCGGACACCGTTGGCGAAGAGGCTACAACACTGAGGTAGGTGAGGGCCCCTCGAGTGCTATCTGCCCTAAAAAACGCTATGTTTGCAGTACCAGTACCCGACCAGTGAGCAACTCCGCTTTGCATTCTGACAACGGGAAGACCCAGCACGCCACCGCCAGGAGAAGGTTTGAAGAAAAATCCATGACTTCTCCACTCCCCTTGTGTTCCCGGTATGGAGCTAAAACCTAAAAGTTTCGCAACCGAACTTTGACTCACTTGAAGCACCTGGAGGTTCAGCTGGGGTTGATCGTTTAATTTTCCTTCGGTTATTACTAAGGCTCCAATCCCTGATAGCGTTTCGATTCGGACTACCTGTTCGTTCAATTCGACCTCAGAAACGGGTGCACCTGAAAGAGGGATGACAAGTACTTCACCCAAAGTTCCCACAAGAAGATTTCCGTCCACAAACCGATTAACAGAGTAAGTGCGAGCAGGATGCCTGGTCGTCCTGATGTCGCGCGCAAGAAGACTGAGGTCTTGATTAGCGTAGGCATTAAACTGCAACAGGGGCAGTCGAAATAGCTTGAGAACGTCTGCTTCATGATTTTGTGTGAGTATATAAAGAAAGTTACCCTCCTGTTTGAAGGAGAACTGATCGATGGGAGACCCTTCTAACCGATGAGCGCTGACTAACATGGATTTAAAATCCATGGCGTAGACGGCTTTGTCGTTCCACACAAACATATGGGTTTTCGAGACATAATGTTTTCGAAAACTACTTCCAAGTACGCTTGTGGCCTTGCAGTCGAGTGCTAGGTCGTCGGTGGGACTGCAAACAACGGACGTATGAAGAGTGGGATAGTTAACCCGCTGCAAAGACATAAACACGTTGTTTCCACCCAGGATCGGCCTTGTCCTGTGAAATTTCCCGCCGTTAAACGATAGGTAGTGCGGAACATTTGGTATGTACCGTTGATTTCTATAAAGAACGCCGTAATGAGGCATGTAAAGAACCAGTTTTCCGTCAACCATCCGGGTGGCGTAGTTTCGCACGCTGTAGTAATCATTGGATTCCATATAAACTGCTTGGCCACGAATCAGCTTGCCATCACTCATTCGAAAAGAGCTGATTTCGACGGCTCCAGCAAGGGGTTCATCGGAGGAAATGGCATAACGAAATCCGATGACGTAGATTTTATCGCCTCTGACCAGGATTTCATCGTACCAAACGTTTTTGCTCAGGGATTGCTCTGCGGCAACGGGTACGACATCTGTTTGTAAGGGAGCGCCCGGCGTTGCAATCGATAGAGCATACAGCCGCCCTTTTCTCAGGACGATGAGAAACTTTCCAATATTTTTTACGATTCCACCCTCATCAACATCACTCTCCTGAAGATTGGTAATGTTAGTGTTTGTGGACCCAGCCAGAGTCGGACTTGCGGCTGCTGCTGGGTAGGCGGGCGATTTTTGTTTTTCTCCGTTGAGTCTTTCAGCAACGCAAACAAGGTATTGTTGGAACTCAACATCTGATGAAAAAGTCTTGATGGAATCATATATTGGTTCATTCCACTGACTGCACTGCGCGCTCTGAGGCTTATTTTCCGACTTGCTACAAGACCAGATGAATAAGCAGACAGCAATTGTGGCTGTTGGCAAAAATACTTTCCGAAAGGAAGGAAATGCCTTTTGGTTGATATCTAATTTACTCATGTTTTTCTCCATACTGATTTAAGTTGTCATCATAGGTAAACGTTTCAGCGATTGGCGCCACCCAACTTAGTCCCATGCCACGTGCAAAAGCATCGAGCGAAATCGAAATCAAGTCTAAATTAACAGTCAGAATAATGGTCTGCGATTTGAAGCGTTCAGTACTTCGTTCTTCATCCCAAGCCAATCCCTGGGCGCCTCTAAATACTACTCTGCGGTAAACTCGGCGCGGATATTTCCGGGTAATGTAGTCCTCCAGAACTCGGAAATTAGCTTCGAAGGGCGCAGCTTTAGAAAAGGACGGATAGTTGCTGGGTTTAAGTACTCGGATGACGATTGAGGATACCGGTTCATCCGTTTTGATGAGTGCCGAATTATCGATGGTGACCTCTGCAAGCTTCTCACCATCCACATCTCTTATGAAAAGAGAAAGTTCCTTTCGATAACGGACAGAGTATTTGTAAGGTGAGTGATAAACGAGCATGCCGTCGAACGGGGCTGACCCAGCTGGAAGGGGCGCCGGCGACCCGGCTTCTGGTTTCATGCCATTGCCCACGCCTACACCGCTTTCTTGTGAGCAGCCGAGGAAAAAGCAGGCAGCTATCAACAGTGCCACCGGCAATATGGCCTTAAACTTCGTTTTCACTTACCGTCTCCTGTTCTTGTGCATTTTTGGTTAATGGAAAAAATTGTATGTTGATCTGATAGACTTCTTGGGCTTCAGGATCTTGGCTAAAAGTCTCATTTAATTCTTTTCTGAATGCCCGTATCTTCTCTTTGATCGCCTGGACTGATTTTTTTGAAATACAGATCGTGACGCCATTCATTTCCCGGGTTTCAAGCGGGAGAGAAAGCGCCTCGCCAGCTTTGGAGATCATCTGTTCATGGTAGCGGCGGACAGCAACCGATTTGACATCCTCGGAAGTGGTGAGCGTTTGATCGACAGGCACCAGGCTTCCGTTTTCTTCACGTAATAACCCCAGATTAAGAAGATCGCCGATCGCCTGTTTGATTTGAGTCGGTGTGATCTTCCCACCCAGCTTGTTTGCTATCCATAGCGGATCACGTCGAAAAAGTTGGCTGCTAACCAGCGTGTACAAAGCCGGGTAGTACCACAATGCTAAGCACCGGTACTGCTGTAGGGTGAGTGACTTTTCTTCTGATAGCGAACGCAGCTTGATGAGTTCCTCTTTTTTTTCCAGCTTGTTTTGCTCGCTTTCCGAACACTCAAATTCCGCAAGAGTCACCAGATAGCGCTTTTTCCTGCCAGTTAGGGAAAGTGCCTTAGCAAGCCGCTCGGCCACTGCGGGCGTAAGCCTTCGATGGCCTTTGCGTATCATGCCAAGCGTAGCTGGAGAACTAAACCCCGCCTTGCGAGCCAGCTCCCTCAATCCCAGTTTATTCTTCCCCTTGCGGGTAAGAACGGAGTTGAGTAGGGCACGAGTACTATCGAAACTCGTTATCGGGATGGTCGGTTCGCTCTTCATTGAGTCCGCTATATAGCGGACCTGAATGCGCCGCATCAAGCGCAAAGTTTGTCACTTGTTCTCAGCGTGTGAACACTTTTCCAAAGTTTGGTGTATTAGTTATTGAAAATACTTAATTATTTTTCAGGTGACTTCTCAATGAATGCAATCTTATTTTTTTTGTGAACGAATGGTGGGCTCCCGGTACATGCTGGCTTTACCTGCCGCTCTTCTTATCAGCGTTCTTTCTATTGATGACATATTCAAATGTCTCAATCGGATAGGCACCTTTTAAGGAGACTCCCATGACGATGAATCCAGGCGTTCCCTCAATGCCAAAACTTTTCGCTTCCGCCATATCCGCGTCTATCTGTTTTTGTACAGAATCGGATTCCATATCTTTCTTCATCTTTGCCATGTCCACTTTCAGCTTCTTTGCCGTTTCATCAAGAAACGATTCCCCGCCGCTTTCAATACTTTCCTGGTTCTTGAAAAGCTCATCATGATAAAGGTAGGCCTTTTGCGGATTCTGAAGTGCGATTGCCTCAAACCGCTTTGCAGCCGGCATGGCCCAAGGGTGAACAGACAAAGGGAGATGTTTGAAAACAAATACGATCTTGCCCTTGTATTTATTTCGAAGCTGCTCGATGGTTTCAAAACCTTTTTTGCAATAAAAGCATTGAAAGTCAGAATACGTGACGACAACAATAGGCG
>JACQOU010000327.1 GCA_016207775.1 Deltaproteobacteria bacterium | reverse complement strand
GATAACTATAAGCAATCGTGGATAAGTCATTTTTATATTTTACCTAGAACACCAGATTGGTTTCGAGGGAAAACCTGTTTCGTTGAGTGTCAAAAACGGTCTGGGGCCCCCACGCGTCAAAAACTTAGGTGTTAGCGCCGCCGTCCCCCGCCAGCTCGCTGAGATCCGCCACCCCCATGACCAAAGCCTCCACCTCCGTACCGAGACCCACCACCAGCAGGCCGATCGCGCGCCAAGTCGACCATTATTGGGCGGCCACGCAGGTCGTGGCCTTTCATACGGGTGACCGCCTGGTCGGCCTCATCGTCGTTTTCCATTTCCACAAATCCAAAGCCTTTCGATCGCCCTGTATCTTTATCCTTAACAATCCTCGCGCCCGTAACTTTTCCACATTGACTAAAAAGTTGGGAAAGCTCATCTTCCGTTACTTCGTAATTCAAATTACCAACATAGAGTTTCTTAGGCATAGTTATCCTCTCTTGATAGAATTCGCTGAAAGACATACAAGGCCGGCAAAATAGCGGTGAATCAATACGGCGGACACGGCCGCTTTCATGGATAAGTTCCAACCAAAACGCGTTTAAAAACGCTCGGTGGCACAGGTGCATTGCATTTTCTGTGCTTAGTTAAAGTATCCCATGCGGCATCAAATCAATCAAGCCAGATTGCCCTTTGGATCATCACCGGTTATCTTCTGGAAAATCTTTTTCGATGAGGATTAATCATGGCGATGCGATATACCGTCAGACGGCAAACCCCCAACGATCTCACCGACATCCGGCAAAGAATTACCGATCTGGACACTCGGCTTGGAGCCCCCCAAGAAACCCTAAAACCCGGCGGATTGCAAAAAACCGTACAAATGCGGGTCTCGCCCAACCGGTCCGCTGACTATTCCTTTGCGACCACAAAGGTGGGAAGCGCGGCACAATGGACGTGTCACAGTGTAGAGCTCGTTGCCGAAGACGAAAGAGGAATGACTGAGCTTTTGCAAATGCTCGGTTTGGCCCATCCAAAATTAAGCCATTTGCTAAGCGATAGTCACTTTTAGCATTTTGTCGCCTTGCTTGATTTTTTGAATCACTTCCAAGCCTTTTATTACTTGGCCAAACACGGTGTAGTTTCCATCAAGATGGGGATGGCGGCCAAGGCTTATGTAGAATTGACTGTCCGCTGAGTTGGGATCATTGGCTCGAGCCATCGCCACCGTTCCTTCAACGTGCTTACGTTGGTTGAATTCGGCTGGAAGATTAACGCCCGAACCCCCTGTTCCATTACCCCGCGGATCGCCGCCCTGGACAACAAATCCGGGAACGACTCGATGGAAAGACAGGCCATCATAAAAACCAGAGGTCGCTAATTCGGTAATGCGTGCCACGGTTTTCGGTGCATCCTGGGGGTAAAATTCAATTTCCATTTTTCCATGGGTTGTCTCGATAATTAGCATGAAACCTCCTTCTGTCTGAGATCCTTTTTGTAAGAAAAATTTTACAATCGGCGGAACGTATTTCAGTGTATTTTGACTCTTCCTCGAAAGCCCTCGAAGTAACCATGGAAGTAATTAATATTTGGCTCTGGATAGCGCCAGCAGTAGTAACCGTCTCCGCTATCAAAATCGACCAACCACATCCCTTTGGCTTCGCAACCCAGCTTACGAATCTTCGTATTCCACTCCTGTATGACCCCCTGGATCTGTTCTTCAATTTTCGCTTGCTTGGCCTTGTCTGGAATGAAAGAAAGCTGGGTACTGAGCCTCTTGACGACTTCATAGCTGCTTTTCGTCACCCTGCGAACTACGGGCAACAAATCACGAGCATCCTCTAACGAAAATAACCGCTTTTGATTAATCTCAACGATTTGCCCCATACGCCAACCACTTTTATGTATACTCCGCATTCGTTCGCAGGACAAGTCGTCTGCTCGATCGCTTCAAACACAAATCAGTCAGTGATCGACTGCACATACAGAACAGTCACATTATCCGAATACGGACTTGAGGCGGCCTCAAGGCACAAAGTTTCCACAAGGGTTTGGGGATCGAGCTCATGTGACGTTATCAATTCGGTCAGACGACCATGCGCTACCTGTCGATGCAGCCCATCCGTGCAAAGCAAGAAAGCATCGCCAGGCTCCACCGCCTGCTCGCTTTCCTGGATCTGCAAAGGATGGTTTTTGCTGGACATCCCAAGGTACGAGTCGAGCACGTTTGCCTGAAACGACTTTTCATACTCCTCGTGATCAGTACTGAGTTGGACCAACGACCCCTTTTTTATGTGATAAAGGCGAGAATCGCCTGCGTGACATAAATAAACTTTATGGTCCTCCAGCAGAATCGCCGTCAGGGTAGTGCCCATCAGCGGCTCCCCGAATGATTCCAAGGCTTCTCGCACGATTTCTTCATGTGCCTTTAAGAAACATGCTCTAAGTTCTCGCTGCTCTCGCACATGTACTTTAAGCGCATCAATCGCCATCCGAGCAGCCACATCTCCACACAAACCCCCGCCCACCCCATCCGCAACTGCGTACAGCCTTTTCTCATCAGCCAGAAGAAAGGCATCTTGATTCGTCCGCCGACTGCCAACCACTGTGTAAGCGTAGCCCTTGAATCTCATATAAACCTCTACTGCAATGGAACAAAACGAACTTCAAATAAGCCCTCTTTCGTTTTCCAATCCATCTCCCCTTTTGTGTAGCGACAAAATATCTGAGCGCGCTCCTCATTTTTAGGGAATATAAGAATCCCATTGGGCTTAAGTTGCACCTGCCAGCTTTCAAAGGCTTCGTCAGATGCGCAGGAAACCAATACTCGGTCGTAAGGCGCGCCGGTAGGCCAACCCATCTTGCCATCCCCTAGAACAATATTGACATTGTTTACCCCCAGAGCAATCAGGTTTGCCCGGGATTTCTTGACGAGCTCTTCCTTGTTTTCAACCCCAACGACCTCCTGGCAGAGTTTACTCAGTACAACCGCCTGGTACCCCGAACCAGCTCCGATTTCCAAAACCCTGTCTGTTTGAGACAGGGATAAGAGTTCGGCAGCCTTGGCAACCATGTAGGGCTGTGAAATTGTTTGTGACCCGCCGATTGGAAGGGGGCAATCGTCGTAGGCGTGATTCCAGTACGTTTCTTCCAGGAAGAGGTGACGAGGAATCTCCAACATTGCAGCAAGAACCAGGGGGTTTAGGATCCCCCTTTTTTTGAGCTGCACCTCAACCATTTGTTTTCTTTGGGTAATGAACTCATCGGAACTGTATACAGTTTGTTTATTGAATGCCATAGTGCTATGCGTTATCATTAAAACGTACAGTCAGACTGACGCCTTTATTGCTGATTGTACCGAATTAATATCGCGAACCAAAGTCCTGCGCCAATCGATTTTGTAACCCAGACTCAAGGGTTACGCGGTCTTCTACTGCAGAAGGGGGCGGCGGAATGAAGGTTCTTCGGAACCTTCACTCGAAATGGACAACCCCCGAAACCGGAATCCACGTGACCAGGCTAACCCCTCGCTTGGTCAAGTCCAGTTTATTCCGCCGCCCCTGTTTCTATACTCAACGACATAAATTTTTGCGTATAACTTGCTCTGACCTTGAAATTAATTTAAGAAACGTTACGTGAATCAACTGAAAGAATACTGGTTAAGCCTGGATCTCTCGTCAGAGGTTTCGACTGTAGCAATACATCGCTTCGAACACCCCTCCGCTCTAGAACTCATTGTTCAGAGCCGGCTGGGTGACAAATTCAGCCACTCAGAAAATATTTTGGGCGTAATGGAACAAGCTCTGTTCCAGTCAAAATCTGAGTTGAAAGACATTACTCGGTACGTTCTGACTTCTGGACCCGGCTCGTTTACCGGACTTCGTATCGCTTTTGCTACCATCAAAGCTTTTGCAAGCTGCTTTGCAAGACCCATTGAAACCGTCGACGGTTCTGAAGTAAGAGCAATGGCTTGGGCGGAACTCAACCGGCAACCTTTGGATAACATTGTTGTCGTCACGCAATTGGGAACAAACCAGTTTACTGCCGCCAGTCTGCAATCCGGCTTGGTTTGTTACGAAATGGTGACGCCGCAAAATGTGCAACTCCTATCTCCAAAAAATACGATTCTTTTGGACCGCGAACCAGCAAACTGGAAAGCCGTCGCCGGCGCAACTATCGAGGTTTTTCCCTTACAAGCAAGTTTGCTAACAGAATATGTACTGCGTGCGAAAAGCCGAAAAACTTTCACAAGCGCAAAGCAGAGGAACACACTTGAGCCAAGTTATTTTGGCACACGATATGCTTTACAATCGCCTTCGCCTCATCCATACGGCCAGGCCAGCGAATAACATTCCAAAGGGAGCCACAATAATAGAAGCCAGATTAATAATCCGAGCTCTTTCATCCGTCATTTCCAGCTCACTCACATCGGTCGGCCTGGGTCGAACCGAAATCAGATCTTCTTCTTTCGACAGCCAGCTCAACATATTTTGAAAAAGATCGGCGTTGATTCCAAACTTGCGTACGCTGTTGGAGGCAAAAGCTGAGGCACCAACCACCACCAGCCTAAACTCAGCCTCTTTCTCCTTGGCAGCTTCCTCTTTCTTGGGGTCATCAGATTTCACCGCATCTTTCTTCTCTGCATCTTTCTTCTGCTGTTCCTGTGCAGCGTTGGCGCTGGCTTTATCTTTTTCTTTGTGCTCACTTTTGCCCGATGCTGCTATAGCAAGAGAAATCGGTCCTTTGCGGTCGGTTTTCTCATTCAGCGTAACTTTTTCGCCCTTAAGGTCCACCTCAAAACTTCTCGCGCTTGTTGAAAACAGCGAGCTCACCTTCATGCCTTCTGGCTGTTTTGACAATTTCTCAACAGGGGTTGGAATTGGGAATATGCTGATTTGCCTGGCTTCTTGGGTGATCTCATGGCTCGAATCGTAGGAAGCCACAATGGGCGCCAGCGGATTGCCGCCCGCAAGCTGTTGCAGACGGTTGGTTTCCAGGACTGTCTTTCTTGGCTTCCAATCAATACCAAATTTGGTAAGAAACGGCTTTAAAGTGGGTGTGGACAGCGGATCCACCATGACAAAAAATTTACCTCCGGCTCTGACATAATTTTCGATCAATGTCAGTTCATGATCCATGAAATCAGATTTCGGACCCATGCAAACCAGTATGTCGGCATCAGGCGGTACTTTATCCTTGTCGACCAATACCAGCTCTTCTGTCTTGTAGCGCCCGCTTTCAAGGGTCTCTTTCATCTCGGAATAACCGTCTCGTCCCGAATCAGAAAGAAGTTTCTCTCCATGGCCGGTGACAAAATAAATTTTCTTCTTTTCCCCTTTAGCAACCTGAATAATTGCATTAGTAAGTTTTTCTTCCAACTTAGGATCGTCAGGGCTGAAAATATTTTCTACCTTTGCGGTTCGGGTTTCACTTTCAACAATAATGGTTCCAGCCTGTTTAATTCCATACTTTTGAACTGCGAACGGCTCTTTATCCAGATCGACATATTCCTTTTTTAGGAGTTTTGAATGGTAAGCATACTTCTCGAACACATTATCATATTCATGAACTTGCGTCGGATAAACAAAGGCCCGAAACTTCACTTCGCTTTTCAAGTTCTTGAGAACTTTCAAGCTTTCTTCCGATAGCGTGTGCAGTTTGTTTTTTGTAATATCTTTTTTCCAATCATGCTCACTGACAATGAGATTAACAACGACAACAATGAAAAGGCCCAGCACTGCCATCAGGATCGAGTTCAGTCCATATTTTGTTGTCTTCTTGGAAAGAGCCCCTGCAAAAACTTTATATTCAAGCACAAGATAAATCACCGCAAGAACAAGGGCAATAACCCCACTGATTTTCCATACCAGCGGAATATGAGCCAAAAGATAAGCTGAGACCCCGCAAACAATCGCTGCTAAGAGTGCTCCCAACAGAGACAACAAGACAAGAGTATTGCGTTGCATGGATGTTACCTCCAGCGGTTGCTCTCGACCACTCTATGGGTCAAAAAGAGCATAAAAATGGTGAAAGTTAGAAAATAAATGACATCCTTAATGTGGATAAGACCCTCGGCAAAACTATTGAAATGACCGAGCGGAGAAATATAGACAAGAGTAGGACCCCAATCGATAAAGCCCCATTTGGTAGTCACGCCCTGTCCCAATGATTGCAGTAGCCAAAGCAACAACAACACAATGAATGTCCACACGGCAGCTATAGCCTGACTCGACGTCATGGCACTGATCAAAGCTCCCAACGAGATATAACAAGCTAGCGCCAGCAATAAGCCAATATAGGTGGAAAAAATAATTCCCATCTCGGGATTACCCCACAGGATCATGAACACCACATAGATAAAGGACAGCCCAACCATTAACACCATCAGGATATAAGCGGAAATAAACTTGCCCAAAACGAGCTCAACACCCCTTAATGGCGCCGTCAGTAACAATTCAAAGGTTTGTTGTCTTCGTTCCTCTGCAAATAATTTCATCGTCAAGAACGGCGTCACAAAACAAAGAATGAACGCCATGTTCTGATACATGTAGAGCGCCAGCTTATCCAGGGTGATGCCCTGAGCTTGGCCAAACGCCCGCGCCCTGTTGTATGCCTCGTAGATGGCAACGAACTTTGCGAAAATCACTCCCATAACGAACAGGAACACGCCCATAATTACGTATGCGACCGGGGAGTAAAAATAGGATCGAAGTTCCTTTTTAACGATAGCAACCGCTCCATTCATTGCATGTCCCTCCTTCCACCAATAAGGTTGAGGTAGTATTCCTCTAAGGCCAACTGGACAGGAGACATACGAATCAGTCCAGCTTTTTGGTTGACGACAACCTGAGACATCTCGGCCATCAGGTCCTCTCGAGCTTCCGATTCCACGACAATCCGATGGGCGCCATTTGAGAAGGGCTGTACATTGCTCACTCCTTTGATGTCTCTCAAAGCACGAAGGACTTGATCGCTCATTCTTTGCACAACAATCTCGGTTTTTGTCGTCCCGCCCGCTGAAGACAGAGCGCTGATTGCCTCCTGTGCCACGATCCTTCCTTGATCGATAATCACAATACGATCACAAGTAGCAGCCACCTCAGACAAAATATGCGTGCTATAAATCACGGTTCGCTCGGAGCGCATCGATTTAATTAGGCTTCTGATTTCTGTGACCTGTTTGGGATCCAGTCCGATGGTTGGTTCATCCAATATCAACACTTCCGGATCGTGGATCAGGGCCTGGGCAAGGCCCACTCTCTGGCGATACCCTTTTGAGAGATTTCCAATCAGACGCTTGCGAACACTGCCCAGATTGCAGCGCTCAAGCACCCGATCGATCTTCCGCGGCCTTTCAGACCGGGGAATTCTCTTTAGCTCAGCCACAAAACTTAGGTACTCGCTGACGAGCAGTTCAGGATAAACCGGAGGGATTTCCGGCAGGTACCCAATCCGTTTTTTTACTTCCAGCGGCTTTTCAAAAACATCAAAGCCGGCAACGGTAGCAGTCCCGGAACTGGCCGGCATGAAGCACGTTAGGATCTTCATGGTCGTCGTTTTTCCGGCACCGTTCTGCCCCAAGAAGCCCAAAATTTCGCCCCGCTGGACAGCAAAAGAAACGTCATCTACAGCCAGCCGTTCACCATATTTTTTTGTCAGACTCCGAACCTCAATCATTTCGCATCTCCAAATGGGTTCATATTAATAGGATGGACATCCCACCAACCAGACGAAAGATAAGAATTAAATGATTCATTTTTTCTATTATATAAAGTCCGTATTTTAGAGAGCCTCGATTCATCTTGTCAAGAAACGAGGGCCAAAGGCTTGCGAAATCGGTAGGGTGCCATTACTCTGCTTAAAAAGAAAGGGACTGCCATGAAGTTTTTTATCGATTCAGCAGACATTAGCGAGATTAAAGAGGCTCAGGCCCTGGGGATTTTAGATGGAGTCACCACTAACCCGAGCTTAGTGGCAAAGTCTGGACAGCCCTTCGATGAAGTCGCAAAGAGTATCTGTTCTGTGGTGCAGGGCCCCGTTAATCTCGAAGTGATCAGTACAAATTGGGAGGAGATGGTAGCCGAGGCGCGGGGACTGCGCAAATACGGCGGAAATGTCGTAGTAAAAGTCCCGATGACTGCCGATGGGCTTAAAGCCGTAAAACAACTGCACGAGCAGCATATCCCGACCAATGTAACTCTTATTTTTCAGCCTATCCAAGCACTGCTGGCCGCCAAAGCGGGTGCCACCTATGTCAGCCCCTTTGTTGGCAGACTGGATGACATTTCACAGGATGGCATGGAACTGGCGAGAGACATTATAACGATCTATCGTCACTATGACGTCAAAACAAATGTACTCGTGGCGAGTGTGCGTAATCCTGTGCATATCCTGGAGGCAGCTAAAATGGGGGCGGATGTCGTAACCGTTCCCCTCAAGGTAATCCAGCAACTCATGAAGCACCCCCTGACTGAGGCGGGACTTAAGACATTTCTTGATGATTGGAAAAAAGTTAAAGTCTAATCGTTAGAAACGACTGCGAGAGAAAAATGGGGCGGGATTTACCGGAACGCCGTTTTTTCGTATTTCATAATGCAAATGCGGACCAGTCGTGTGGCCCGTGGAACCCACCTGCGAAATAACTTCGGCTCTTTTTATACGAAGGCCTGAACCAACAAACAGCTTTGAGTTATGCGCAAAGAGTGAGCTAATCCCATAACCGTGATCCAAAACAACCACTTTCCCATAGCCTTCCCTATAACCAGCAAAAACAACCACTCCGTTGGCTGGAGCCCTGACGGGCGTACCTGGTTCCGCCGCGATATCGATGCCTGTGTGAAGGCGAAAAAGACCATTATACGGATCTCTTCGATACCCAAATCCTGAAGAAATCCACCCTGAGATAGGAATGAGCGACGGAGTTGCAGCCGCTATTGCACTTCGGGTAAGCAAGAACCCCTGCAACGTGGATAAACTGGTCTCGGTGACAAGACTCACCTGATGCAAACGTTCAATACGTTCTTCCAGCGCATTGCCCGAGCTAGGCAGAACAAAGCTATCGTCCGGGTCAATCGGAAGAACCAAAGAAGAGCGCCGCTCGCCGTCCTTCCTGGACGCTGGTTGCCGTGAAACATTCTCTTCAAGGGGGCCCATAGGAAGCTCAGCCCCATCCCGCTGGCCTGTCAAAATTTGCAGTTTTTTAGCGTAGTTTCGAACCCGTTCGAGAGTAGCCTCCATCGCTTCGACTTTGTTCCGTATTAGCTGTACATCTTGGCGAAGCTTAAAATTTTCTCCTTTCAAACTCTTGTTTTCCGACATGCTTCCAAGAACATGGATGTAATCAACGCCGATGATGAACAGAAAGACAGACCCCAATGAAAACAGGATGACTGCCAGCTTCAACAGGAAGAATGGCAATACCAAACGGTGGACGCGGCGGGTTCGCTCTGGAATTACCATAAGGGTAACAAAACGATCACCCCACCACTGTCTTTTTCTGTTCCTGCGCGTAAAACCTCCTTAGTCGTTTTAGGAGAGTTAAGAATATTTTACCTTAATTCATATCAACCAAATGAGTCAATCGGGGCAAACCTCGCATGACAAAGCAGTAATGTTGTCGTCGCCACCTCGCGCAATGGCGAGCTGTACCAGATTCTTAAGGCCGCCGTCGGCACCGCTAACGCAGAGTTCCCGGCATATCTCCCCAATCTCCACGAGTCCTGACAGGCCATCGGTACATAGCAAGAAAACGTCCCCAGCCTGAATTTTCCTTCGGTAAATGTCCACGGTCACCTGGCTTTCGTAGCCAACGGACCGGGTAATTACATTTTTAAATTGATACTGGGCAACCTGGCCAGCTGCTAGACGACCGGCCCGCAACTCTTCATTAAGAAGCGAATGGTCCTCTGTAAGCTGCCAAATACTCTCTCCACTGACTAAATACGCTCGACTGTCCCCAACTTGACCAATATAGGCGTCTTCACCTTGAAAGAGCATCGCAAGGACCGTTGTGCCCATCCCGGCAAGCTCGGAGTTATCACGCGCCCTCTCGTATATTTCCTTACACGAAAGATTAATGCCGCGATCTAGAATATCTCTCGCCGCAGCGTCCCGATTTTCTCTGCAATATTTCTGTATAACTTCCACAGCGAGCTGACTCGCCACCTCTCCCGCTCTGTGGCCTCCCATTCCATCGG
>JACQOU010000035.1 GCA_016207775.1 Deltaproteobacteria bacterium | reverse complement strand
TTACAATCCCCTGGCAAGGATGCCTTATATCCCGCGCCGCAAGCGGCGGGGATCTACGGCATATTTTTTAGAAAAAGCCCACAACGAACTTTGGCAACCACCGTCGGAGGCTATTTCCTACGTTATCAGTGGACCCAAACAGCAATACTCTTCGCATGAACAATTGTACTCAGAACTCGCTTCGGTATGGAAAAACGCCTCCGTACAATTGAATCACTTATGCAAATCGAATTCTATTTTCTACTTTCATTTCCTTCAACCCAACCAATATGTTGATCGGTCTAAAGTCCTGACCGACGAGGAGAAGCTCAAGGCCTACTCTGCAAAAAGCCCATACCGATTACCCGTTCAGCATGGGTACCCCTGGCTCAAGCGTTACGGACAAGAGCTTATTCAAAAAGGAGTCCATTTTACGGATCTGACACAGCTCTTCAAGGATGAGAAGGAAACAACCTACCGAGACGATTGCTGTCATTTAAATGAGCGCGGCATGGAACAGCTTGGGCTTGCGGTGGGAAAGGTTTTTCAGACGGTTTTTCCTTAATGGGGTTTAGGGAAGGAACGTAAGCTTCTTAGATAATGTCGTATAATATTTATTCTGTAACCCTGCACATAAACTGAACTTCTTTTCCTTTTATTCCGATATCAAAATTGGCAAGTCTCAACCAACCGCAATAGGAGCAGCTGTTATGGCAACCCAAAAGAAAGAAAAAGAAAAACCAGTCAAAACAGAAGCTAAAAAGACAGCCTCACCTGCGACAAAAAAGAAGGTTGAGACTAAACCCGCTGAAAAGACACCGAAACCCTCACCTGCTTCCCAGCCTGCACTCAGTGAGGCGGTGGACAAACCAAAGAAGAAGATGGCAAGTGCCAAGACAAAGCCGTCACCGCCGCGAGCCCATAAGTGTCGCGTCGGTAGCTGCAAACGTGCTTATCGTGCAAAAGGCTATTGCGCATCTCACTACAGGAAATGGCGACGCGGTGAGTATGGGAAAGCCAGATACAAAATCTGCCATGCGATGGACTGTCGTCGCGCTATGGTGCAGAACCGACACGGGTATTGTGATGACCATTACCAAAATTTTTACGTTAAGGGCATCAAAACACCTAAACCGGTGGCGGCCAAACCAGAACAAAAAGAAACCCCGGTCAAGGAACCAACAGCGGCAGCATCGTAATTACTCCGCTTTAAACCGATAAACCACCGAAATTGTAAGAAATCAAAGCCGGTTTTGCGGGTGAGTGATTATTGCCCTGCGCACCTCGGATAAGCATTTCACTTTCCTTGAGGACGGTAACAAAAGCTAACGCCCTTTTACAAACGCACCGCTAATATCCTTTACAAGAAAAATGGGTAATCCGGTTTTATCTACGTACAGCGCGCATAATTGACATAGCATGGTGCAAACGTGAGCTCCAAGCGCCCTCACAAATAAAGGTGCACATCGACGTTATTCCTGTGGCTCCAATGCGCAGCTTAGGGCAAATAATGGCGTCAAAATTTGACATGGTATGAAGGGGCTTTGAAAGGAGTGCCTATGCAAGCAAAGCAACTTCATGAAAAGGCCGTTTCATTTTCGAAAAGTTACTTGCAGTCCGAAAAAGAGCTTTTGTCCGTTCTCATTGAGATGCAAAGCAAGAAATATTATTTGGTGTTGGGATACACGGGAGTGTTCAACTATTGCATGAAAGCTCTGGGCTTTTGTGAATCTCAGGCTGCTTATTTCTCATCCGTTGTAAAAAAGACCAAAGAGGTGCCCGAGTTAAAAAAAGCGATTGATGCGGGAATTTTATCCGTTTCGAAAGCCCGCCGCATTGTTTCCGTCATTACCCCCACAACAAGCAGCCACTGGATTGAGAAGGCCGCTGTACTTCCTCAAAAAGAGCTTGAGAAAGAAGTAGCGGCAGTCAATCCCAAAGCGGTAGGGGAACGGATAAAGCCGGTGGCGCTTAATCGGTTCGAGCTAAGAATTGGCATAGAGGGCGAGCTTCAGAAAAAATGGCAAAGGGCCATGGATTTGGTTTCAAGAAAACAGAGAAAAAACTCCTCGATGGAACAGACCTTACAGTACCTGGTTGAATTTTTCCTGGAGCGTGAAGATCCCGTGCAAAAGGCCCAACGATCAGCCGACAAAATCCCAGGGCAAAGCCCTGCACAAGTAACGAGTCTGAGTAGGCACATGACGGGCCCTAACGGGTATGATTCGGCCTGCCCAACTTAAAAAAATTAAATAATCTTTTTGCCGGACCAAAGGACTTTGCCTTCGTGAAGGCAGGGGAAGCGCCGCTGTCTGGGAGACCGCCAGCTCGCGCGGCGAAGTGATTTATGGAATGCAACCAATGCCTTTGCCACCTTGCGAACCCGTTAGGATCCGTCATGTGCATACCGGGGCAATGGCGACACAACAGCCCAAATTGCGTCCACTTTTTTTTGCATCGGGATACGGCCGCTCGACCGTTCCTTAAAGCGGAGTGATGGAACCTCACCTCCGCTTGCACCTCTAAAGCGAATGGGCTAAATTTTCCCCACAATTTGCTGACCCTATTTGGAGAATTCCATGTCAGAACTTTTAAGAACTCCCCTTCACCATTGTCACCTGCAACTGAGCGCTAGAATGGTCCCCTTTGCGGGATTTGAATTGCCTGTTCAATACACTGGGGTATTGGAAGAAACCAAGGCAGTGAGAAGTGCCTGCGGACTTTTCGATGTCAGTCACATGGG
>JACQOU010000326.1 GCA_016207775.1 Deltaproteobacteria bacterium | reverse complement strand
AGCGTAAGCTGCGGACCAGCACAACAGAAAGGAAGTACAGGGCGTAACCTTTGGTCTTGGCAAAGCCAATGGGTATTGGTTGGCAAGCTTCGTCTCATGAGGGAGCTTGTCCCATAAGCTGCTGTAGTGAAATCCGGTAAGCTCTACGGGGTGCAAGGTCAAACAGGAGGCGTTCCGAATAGGAACCCAGGTCGCCCGCCTGGTCGCTTCCAGGTAGACCGCTCGACACTAAGGGTAACTTTAGTGCTAGACGAATGATCGTCACGGGAAAACCGTACAGGATCCGGCTTACGGTGAACTCTCCTTTAAGCGAGACAAAAAATGAAACGCTTCATTTGGTCTTTAATGGTTGGCGCAGGACTTGGAACAGGAATCGCCGCCTGGATTGCTCCCAAATTCATCGCCTGGTACTTCGAACCCCCTGCCCAATATGGCATTAGCTGCAAAGCGCCTATTGAATGGGCATTGCACAGACTTCTACTGGCTCAAATATGGGGTGCGGTCATTGGAGCAGCCTGTGCTATCGTGATTACTTTCCTTGTTTTTAGACGCAAAAATAGCCACCCCGAAGCTGTTCCCCTCGACTAGTAATGCCAATGTGGATCTGTATACGGCACCCCAGCACCACGATGATAAACTAGGCACCGTTACTTTGACACATGAATAAGGCCGTTGAACAATTCACCTTTTTAAGGATGTTATTTTTTTAACAAGCATTTGTGACAATAGAATAAGGTCTAGATAGCGAGAAACCATAAGATAATTTCTAACAAATCAGATGAATATGAACAGAGGGTTTACAGGTGAATATCGGGACAGATACGTAGATTCTCACTTGTTATGTCGACAGGTCAACACCACCTTAAGCTGTGCTCAGGTGGTATATGAATTGCATTTTAACATCGCTTGAACAGGATCAAGCATCTTCAGACTGGACACGCAAACGACGCACAATTCGTGTCCAGACATCATTCCAGAGATCAAAAGGAGGCCGGCCATGAATTTCGTATCACTTATTGCGATTGCCTTGTTCAGTTTATCAGTCACGCTATACGCAGAAGAGTACTTTCATGGTGACTATGAAGAACAGGATGTGGAGCAATCCATCATGCCTGCAGATACAAACGCAGTTTCTGCGCCCCAGGCACAGAGCACTGTTTCGGCAACAGCCTGGCCTCCTGAAGGTTCACAAATTATACCGAACCCCGACGGAACCTATACGGTTTATTATCCGGGACCCATTACAATTCAAAATATCCCTTTCGCGTATCTGCAGTGCATATACAACGGATCAACGCTTATCATCTGTTACTGTTATAACCCGACAATCAACGGTCAGGTGCAGCAGGTTACAATTGGAATTGGTCCGACCGGTCAACTTTATGACTCAAACGGAAATCTGATTCCCCCATCACAGCCAGTACCAACAACCCCCATCCCAACCCCAACTCCACAACCTCAACCACCGGGACCAGGCTACATTTGGACTCCCGGTCCTTATAATGGAGGAGGTTGGCCGGGCAGATTTTAAAAAAGAGCTATGCTGTCAACGATACTATCGCTACACGATAATCGATCATGTAGCGATAGTCTCGTTGACAGGGAACCATAATGCTAGGAACTATGGAAGGTGACTCATTTGGCATTTGAGTTTTAATCGATCCTAACATACAAACCCCAACTGTGAAGCCCCGAACTGTGAAGCCTTTTGAAATCATCTCCCAGGAAGGATTGGCCCGAGCCACGCTTCTTCATACCCCGCATGGCACAGTGGAAACCCCGGCCTTTATGCCCGTGGGGACCTATGGGGCAGTGAAGACGCTATCACCTGAAGATTTAAAAGCAGTGGGCACTCAGGTCGTTCTGGGTAATACCTATCACCTTTATTTAAGGCCTGGCCTTGAAGTTCTTGAAAAACTGGGCGGCCTGCACCCACTGATGCACTGGGACGGCCCGATTCTCACCGATAGCGGCGGCTTTCAAGTTTTTAGCCTGGCTCGTTTAAAAACAGTGACCGACGACGGCGTTTTGTTTCAGTCGCATCTCAACGGCGATACGATCCTACTCACCCCCGAGCTTTCAGCACACATTCAGCAAGTCATCGGCTCGGACATTGCCATGGTTCTGGACGAGTGTGTTGCTCTACCCAATTCGCTCGGGACCCTCAAGCAGTCGGTGGAACGAAGCGTAGTGTGGGCAAGAAAATTCTTGGAATTTCCACGAAAAGAAGGTCAGTTAATCTTCGGCATTATACAGGGAGGAACAAACTTTGATCTTCGCAAGCAAAGTCTGGAACAAACATCCGCACTACCGATAGACGGGATCGCTATAGGAGGGCTTAGCGTGGGGGAACCGACCTCAGCGATGTTAGAGACACTGGAGTTTCTTGCCCCCCAAATGCCCAATGAATTTCCACATTATCTCATGGGAGTTGGCACGCCTCGGGACCTTATGGAAGCAGTCCGGCTCGGCGTCGATTTATTTGATTGCGTACTGCCCACCCGCTGTGCCCGCAACGGTGGCTTACTGACCGATCTTGGACTGTTGAACATCCGCAATTCAGTGCACCGACTGGATGCAGAACCGCTGGATCGCCAATGTGACTGCGAATGCTGTCGACACTATAGCCGCGCCTATCTGCGCCACCTTTTCCAGACAAAAGAAATCCTCGGGCTTCGCCTTGCCACCCTTCATAACCTCCAATACACTCACCGCTTCATGCAGCAGATGCGCCAGGCAATTAAATGTGGTATGTTTTCGAAGTTTTATCATGAACATAAGGAGCAGCTTGCGATCGCCTATCCGAATCGCGAGCCGGGAGAAATGGTATGCAGTTGATGTCGCTTTTTCTAAATCACTTTAGTCAGGTGGCTCTGGCAGAAAACCAGCCAGGGCTCGGCCAAACAATGGGCCCCATCATCCCATTGTTACTGATGTTCGCTGTCTTTTACTTCTTGGTGATTCGTCCCCAACAAAAAAAGGCAAAAGTTCACCAACGGTTTTTGTCTGAGCTTAAGAGGGGGGACATGGTCGTCACCAATGCGGGCATTATCGGCACCATCCGTAACATCAGTGACAAATTCGTCACTTTGGAAGTGGATGATGATGTCTGTATTAAGATGCTGAGAGGCCAGATTTCCGAAAGCGCGAACACACTCAAAGAAGAAGCCAAGAAATCCGAGGAAAAGAGATGAAAGGACTCACCTGGAGAATCGTCACAGTCGTCTTCACGCTGGTGTTTTCACTTTACTTGCTGGTTCCAAGTGTGATCAAGTTCGCATCCGGCAGGCAAATTCCTAAAAATGTGAAAAGCGAAGATCCCTGGTACTACCACGTATTTCCGTCCGAAGTGCTCAAGCTGGGACTGGATTTGGTCGGCGGACTGCACCTGGTACTAGGAATTGATTTTGAAGAAGTACAGCGTGATGCCATCACCAAACTGAAAAACGAGCTGAAAGAACTCATTGAACGAGAAAAAATCGGCAATGTTTCGGTTGAGGCAACGAATAATAACCGTGTGGTCGTTCGCTATACGAGTGATGAACAGTGGAAGAAAATTGACAGCCTGATTGGCAAGCAGATGGGCCAATATATTGATTTTGAGGGCCAGACTAAAGACAGTGCCACGTTGAAGATGAGCGCACTCTATGAAAGCGAAGTGAGAAAACGTGCTGTGGACCAGAGCCTTGAAACCCTAAGAAACCGAATCGATGAATTTGGAATTGCCGAGCCCATCCTTCAACGCCAGGGCGATGAAAAAATCATGGTTCAATTTCCTGGCGTGCAGGAGATAGGACGTCTTAAAGAAATTATTTCTCGTACGGCTAAGCTGTCGTTCCAAATTGAACGCAGTGGTCCTGAGGTCCCGGAGGGGCCACCGACTGTTGATCAACTGAAAGCGTGGGTTGACGAATTTCAGAAAGCTAAAAACATAAAACCTGATCCCTCCCAACCCATCACAAAGTATTTACGCGAACTCAATGCCTATCTGCAGTCCAAGATCCCAGCAGGAACCGAGGTATTGTTTCACAAACAGGTGAATGTCAACACACGTGAAGCCGAGTACATTCCTTATCTTCTCGATCGCGAGGCTTTGGTAACCGGCGAGGATCTGCAGGACGCGTACTATGGTTATGATCCGAATACTAATCAACCCATTGTACATTTCCAGCTGACTCCCGTTGGAGCGGATAAATTTGAAAAGGCTACGGGAGCCAATGTCGGCAAAATGATGGCAATCGTTTTGGATAATAATGTGCATTCAGCACCGCGCATCAAACAAAGAATTGGCGGCGGCAGAGCCATTATTGAGATGGGGAGCACCGGGAAAAGCCAGCAAGAGATCCAAAATGACGCAAAAGACACCTCGTTAGTGCTGCGCTCAGGTGCACTGCCGGCGAGACTTGAATTTCTTGAAGAAAGAGTCATCGGACCTTCTTTAGGCGCGGACGCTATCCGATCCGGGACTCGAAGCCTCGTTTTTGGACTGTTCGCTGTTCTTATCTTTATGGCCATCTACTATCGAAAGTCTGGTGTCATCGCTGTCGGCGCCTTGGGGCTAAATGGAATTTTTATTCTGGCTGCCATGGCTGCTTTTGAGGGTACTCTGACACTGCCGGGACTTGCGGGTATCACGTTAACTCTAGGTATGGCTGTCGATGCCAACGTGCTTATTTTTGAGCACATGCGAGAGGAGCTGCGCAAGGGGAAAGCACCCAATACGGCCATTGCGGAAGGCTATTCACGGGCTTTTTCAGCCATTATGGATTCAAATCTAACGACGATTATAGCCGGTATAGTGCTCATTAGCTTTGGCTACGGACCCATCCGAGGATTCGCAGTAACGATGCTGATTGGCCTGACAGCCTCCCTGTTTACTGCCATTTTCGTTACTCGGGTCATTTTTGATTTAACGATCGTGAATAGGAACAAGCAAACCATTAGCATATAGAGGCAATTGATGAAGTTTTTTGAACTCATTCCGACAGACACCCACATAGACTTTATCGGTAAATTTAGGTATTTCATGGTCCTTTCCCTTATCATACTCGCCTGTGTGGTGTTTGGAGCATTCACAAAGGGGTTTAACTTCGGCGTAGACTTTACCGGTGGCACGGTTGTTCAGGCTAAGTTCACCAACCCTACTTCTGCTGATGATGTGAGAAAGCTTCTTGGCGAACTCGGCGACACTACTGCTTCCGCAGTGGCGGTGGGACAAGACAACCGTGAGTATCTTATTACGACTCGAACGGTTTCTACCGACAAGAATGCCATCCCATTAAATCAACGTCTCACTCAAAAGCTTGGTCCTTCTCAAATTGCCATTCTGTCTGTGGACATTGTGGGTCCAAAAGTCGGTTCTGAACTCAAGTGGGCAGCTATCCGATCGCTTTTTTATTCTATTGTCCTGATTACTATCTACATCTGGTTTCGGTTTGATATCCGCTTTGCACCGGGCGCTACCATTGCAATGATTCACGACTTACTGGTGGTATCAGGATTCTACTTGTTCACGGGAAAGGAATTTACCATTACGGCAATCGCTGCCCTGCTGACGATTGCTGGTTATAGCGTGAATGACACGATAGTCATTTACGACCGCGTCCGGGAGCTGTTAAAGACAAGCGGGCAGGCAATCCCCCTGCCCCAAGTGATTAATCACGCCATCAATCTCACTCTCTCACGTACCATTTTGACTGCCTTAGCCACTCTGCTTGCTGTCATTCCGATCGCAATATGGTGCACCGATGAAATCAAGGATTTTGCTGAAGCCATGCTCATTGGTATTTTCGTCGGTATTTACTCAACCGTTTACATTGCTTCACCTTTCACCATTTATGTAGAAAAGTGGCTTGAAAAACGGAATAAAAACACTCAGCGCGCACCTGCAACGGCATAAATGTCAAACCCAATCGCCAGCGTGAACCAACTTATCCACCATCTCGGCAAATCGGTGTCTTTGCGTGGCTGGGTATACAGCAAACGAAGCAGCGGTAAAATTCGCTTCTTAATGCTACGGGACGGGACGGGAATTGTTCAGATTGTTTGGATGAAAGGCCAGATACCGGATACCACCTTTGAACTTTTTGACAAGCTCACACAGGAATCCTCCGTCATTATTGAAGGCAAGGTCCGGGAAGACAAACGGGCAAAAGGTGGCGTGGAAGTGGACGGCGAAAAGTTAGAAATTCTGCATATCGCTGAGGAGTACCCGATCGGCCCCAAGGAGCACGGTCCGGACTTCCTGCTGTCTAATCGACACTTATGGCTCAGAAGCATCCGTCCCCATGCCACTTTGAAAATTAGAGACCGTTTTGTAAAAGCCATCCGTGATTTTTTTGATACCAATGGTTTTACGTTAATCGACACTCCAATTTTTACGCCTTCGGCGTGTGAAGGCACGACTACCCTTTTTGAAACCGAGTACTTTGGCGACAAGGCCTATCTCTCGCAAAGCGGACAACTCTATGCAGAAGCGGGCGCAATGGCATTTGGAAAGGTATATTGTTTCGGACCAACTTTTAGGGCAGAGAAAAGCAAGACTCGTCGACATCTCACTGAGTTCTGGATGGTTGAACCGGAAGTCGCCTTCAATGATCTGGATGCCAACATGGTGCTTGCCGAGCAGTTTCTCGAGTACACGGTGCAAAAGGTCTTGGCTGAATGCAAAGCCGAGCTGGAGGTTCTGCAAAGGGACACTTCCAAGCTTCAAAACGTACGCGCACCTTTTCCACGAATATCGTATAACGAAGCGGTTGAAATACTGAAAAGCAAGAACATACCTTTTGAATGGGGCAACGATTTTGGCGCACCCGAAGAAACGGCACTGGCGGAAAGTTTCGATAAACCCATTTTTGTGCATCGTTTTCCAGCAAAGATTAAGGCCTTCTACATGAAGGCCGATCCAGCAAATCCCGAGCTTGCATTGGGAATGGACTGTCTTGCGCCTGAGGGCTACGGCGAAATTATCGGCGGTGGCCAGCGTGAGGATGATTATCAAACTCTTCGCAGTAAGGTTAAAGAGCAGGGTCTATCTGAAGAAAACTTCAGCTGGTACCTCGACTTAAGAAAATACGGCTCGGTTCCCCACGCGGGCTTTGGTCTTGGCATTGAACGGACCGTGGCCTGGCTCTGCGGCATTGAGCACCTTCGTGAAGCCGCCGCCTTCCCTCGAATGATGTACCGCCTCCGCCCCTAGCACCCTATTGGAGCGTGTCGAAATCTCCCAAAGAAACTGCCCAGGGATGGCCGCTCATTAATTGATCTTCAATAGGAACGGGCTTAAGCATTCGAACCACAAGAACATGCATAGGCAGGATGGATGAAGGGTTGGGCAGTAACACGTCATCATAGAACGTTCCGTCCGTACCCGAGAAAATAACTTTTGCAGCCCTTTTTCTTTTTGCAAATGCAGCGATTGCGTTAACCAGGTTACGGCCCAAGGGAATATCACGGTGACGAATCATGAGTTCACACAGGCGCAGAGTCTCGTCAATGAATGTCCCCACAGCCATTGCTTTCAAAAGGTTGTCCCGATAAATACAAAAATAAATAAAGTCTCGAATCGGATTAAGATCGTAGCGCCATCTAAGATACTCTAAATCCTTCCATAAGCTGATGGTCTTGCTGCAATAGGCTTCCCAAAACTCACTGTAGCCAGGTGGCACCTCATGGTTAAGGCAAAGTCCTTCCGATTCGCCAAGGGAACTTTCAACCCTTTCAACCTCGATCTCGTAGTGTTTCAAAACAGCAGCAGATCGGAAACCTAACTTCTTCACATGCAGGGGCAGGGATTTTTCATTGGGAAAACCCATGACAAATTGGAGACCCTGATCCTTGCAGGCCTCCAGAAAACATTTCGACAAGACATCGCAGATTCCCATTCTTCGGTATTGCGGAAGCGTCAGTAAATCTACAATGAGAGAGCCCGCTATGGCTTTACCGAAGTAATTGATGGCACAAGGAAGACCGCTATAGTGTCCAATAATTTCATGATTAGCCTTCGAGCGTGCCAATACCACAATCGCTTTTTGAGACATCTGTGGTTGAAATTTCCACTGCCAATGTTCGGGAGTGATCCGCCTGCCCGAAACAGACGTGATAAATGAGGACAACTGATTTTCGTCCCCCGCCCGAACCAACTCTGGATACCAAAACTCATCCACCTAAGGACTCGTCCAATAATAAGTTAGACATTTCTGCATCCCATCTTCCGGCCATCTTTGAACGCTCGGGACGAGCAAAACCCTCAAAATAGCTTCGGCTATTCCTCGGGTTTTGTTCTCTCGGATCGTCCAAATCTGGCCCAAAGCTGGGCGCATAAATGCCCAACTTATTATTGGACGAGTCCTAACAACCTCAGAAAATCGCTGCTGCTTATTTGCAAAAAAGCCTCAGCATAATTGGCTGACGATAGTTGCACTGCCCGATAACGCCCTAAACACCACGCATGCTCGCACAGTTCTGTTCCTTGACTCACGTGTGCCCTGAGGGCTTTTATCTTCAGGCCAATCGCAGCAGTGATGTCGCAAAAACAATTTGCCGGTAGCGGCGAGCGGACTTCATAAAACCAGATATCTAATTTTTCGGAATACTCCCCCAGGACTCGAAAACACGCTTGGCTTGCTGCCCTGTGATCCGGATGCGCATCGGCTGGCCATGGACATAGGAGAGTATCATACCGATGGTTCTCCAGAATCTTGAGCACTTCCTTGTAAATATCAGGCTGTTCGCTCAGTAATGAATCACGGCCGTTTAAAAATGTGTACTGATTGACCCCTAAGATCTTACATGCATCTGAAGCTTCTTGCCGCCGCTTTTGAGCTAAACGCTGCTTTTCAAAGTCTGTTGGCGGATTCGAAAAGCTTCCGCCCATCTCTCCTTGCGTGAGAAAGGCAACATCCACTCTGGCTTTCTGCTGAGTGTGCAGACAGAGGGTCCCTCCACACCCAAACGACTCGTCATCGGGGTGCGGTGCGACCACCAGCATGGATCGGGTTGGCTGAATTTCCAAAAGCCTCGGTTTGAACAGACTTAACCTCTGTCCAACCGCCACTAACTGTCTCGTAAAATCATTCAAGGGTAACGCGCCATTACTTTACGATCACTTTTTTTGCCCAAAGAATAGATTCTTCCGCTACGCGAATGGCCGACTTTAACTCCTCGTCAGTAAGCGCATAATTTCCCTCTTCATAGCGCCGAATAGTGGCGAATTCGGAGAGCTCCTGCATTTTTGAGGCGCTGGGCGGCAGAGGGCACTTGTCTGGCAAAGCAGCAATGAGTGCCTTGAGATCATGTACCATGGGAATGGGTAGTCCCAAGTGGCAGATGACGGCTTTAAGACTTTTTTCTATGGCCTGTTCTGCATGGAAGCTTACGTTCTCCGCTCTTCCCGTCCCCCCGGAACGGCAATCACGGGCAGAACAAAGATCTCCCTCAGCAATACTGAAAAGTGTTTTTGCATACTCACGCTTAAACTTTTTTCGGAATGGTCCCACTGCTTCTTTCCTTAGAAAAGAGTGTTCTGCCTTCGTGTTTTGCTACAAAACATACTCCTCCCACTTTTGACTTTTCTTCATAGCTTGTTCGATCATAGCAGAGAAAGTCACACGGCCATTTTCCGGAATGGAGCCCGTAGATTTCCCTTCCAGCAGCCGTTGCAAGATCTTTATTCTCGAAGACAAGCAGAAAATCTAAATCGGATGCTTCAGTAAAGTCTTCTTCAAGAGAAGATCCGAAGAGTATTATTTTTTCTAGTCCCTTCAGTTTTCTTAAAGGCAAAATCACTTCTTGAATAAGTTGCTCCACTTCCTTCGCGGCCATTTTTCTAGCAACCAATTTTCTTAACATATCGAATCCTTCATGAACTTCTGCCAGTATCATAGTAGATAATTAACAGTTTTCAAACAGACCCATTAGGCCCGTCATGTGATACCTTTAATCAAGCTCTCCAGTCTTTGATCAACCCAGTGTGATGATTGCGCCAATTGACTCTCGGCCTGTTGCACAAGTGTCTGGCATCTAGTTCGCATTGTCTTGATATAATGGCCATCCGAAATGTCTTTCAGGTTAATGAGCACATTCCACACACCACCTCTCACTCCGGCGTAGGCCGCTGCAACACCCACTGCCCCGTCGGTCACAGAACTCGGGTTCCCCTGGTGACACGCCTCGGCGGCAAGTTGCATGACTTGCAGGCTTTTTGAAGCAGTTTGAAAGGGAACCTCGATTGCACTCTTTAAGGCATCTTGCATTCGGGTGTGCCGAAACGTTTTTTGTTCTTCAGTCTGCTGTGGCAAACGAAACGCCTCGAGGTAACTATTAAAAGCTT
>JACQOU010000325.1 GCA_016207775.1 Deltaproteobacteria bacterium | reverse complement strand
GCGTGTATCTTCTCTTCCATGACCAGGCACTACCAGCGACTGAGAAAAGCAATCGGCGTATAAAGTGATGGCTCATTAGGTGAAGAATCTTTTTTGTGACCAAGAAGAAAAATCCAAACAAATAGGCTTAGCCACACCAGCGTAACAACGATGATCCAGTCCATATCAGGGCGGCGGTCCCTCGGTCTGCGTTCCCGCGTGACCTGATTTTCCTGTTCATTAAACTTCAGCGAGTCCATATTCGCCTCCCTCACGCCGCACTTTTGGCCGGTATTTTTTGATCGATGACCACAGGCTTAGTGTTTTTTCTTTTTGCCCGTTGCAAATCAATCTCAGTGGGCCATCGACCAGGTTTGGGATCTTCATCCGGAAAGTAAAAACAGTTTACGCAGTGAGAATGCGTCTTAAGCTTTTCCAGAGTATTCCACCCACACCTTGGACATTCTCTAAACCCCATCTTGCTCTCCTTCTTTCTTCTCCTCTCACTATTTACAATTGCAAGAAAACACGGCGTTTGTGCCAACACCTTCAGAAACGTCTCTATGTGTTTGTTTTTACTGGGACCATTCTTCTGGGTGCAGTCAGGCGACCAACGATATTCACACGGAAATTGAACGAGCCACGTTCAGATTTTTTTGTGAATCGAATGATCTCACGATCTTATAAATGAGCGGGATATGTTCACCGTCCAAAGTTCCGTTCACTCGCTTTTGACTGAGCGAAAACAGATCTGTGTCTGCCGCACAACTTCGTTTTGTGACAGAAACTGCTTAACCGACGCAGTAACAATTTTCGGCACGCCATTGAACCTGCTTCGCTCAATGACACAAAAACTTTCCAGTTCCAAGGCGTTAGCTGGGAATGGGCATAAGCTGGCTTGAAGGAACAGCGCTCAATTTGCGCTCCTCCAAAAAACTCAGGACATTGTTTTTTATCGATATTATCTCAGTCGACTTGCGGAGTTAGCTGGGAGGGAAGAAAACGGCATAGTCATTGCTATTATTTCTTGTTGAGGGGGTGGAAAAAGGAGTCAGTAGTGAAGGTACTTGTGATCGATGACGACCCGGAAGCTCTTTACGCCACAATAAGGTTACTGGAAAGACGCGGTTACGTTGTCAGTGGGGCATTAAGCGGCGATGAAGGCATTGCTAAACTGCGGGAAAATCCCAATGACTATGGAATCATAATTCTCGACTACAGAATGGAAGGCAAGGATGGCGCAAAGACTGCCAAACAAATCCTTGCAATCAAGAAAGAACTCTACATCCTCATTCACTCCGCCGACACCTCCCAAGCCGCGGCAGTTAACACCTGGCATGCGGGTGCGGTTTGGTTCATACCTAAAAGTGAGGGTATTGATGTTTTTTTAAAATCAGTCGAGTTTTGGAAAAACAAATACGAAGAAGAATTTCAGACTATTTCTGTATCCCCATTCGAAAATGAAACTCTTATAAGATCAATTGGAATGGTTGGGCGATCGAGTGTGCTTGCCGAAATAGCAAATACCGTTAGCACCTATCATAGCAAACAGTCTACTGCAACCGTTCTCATACTCGGAGAAAGCGGTACGGGAAAAGACCTGATAGCAAGAGCCTTTCATAATACCGATCAAAATAGCAAGGGCCCATTCGTGCCGATAAACTGTGCGGCAATAGCTGAACATCTTGTGGAAAGCGAGCTGTTCGGCCATGAAAAAGGATCTTTTACCGGCGCTCATCAAAAGAAAATTGGAAAATTCCAGCTGGCCGGTGGGGGCACACTTTTTCTAGATGAGATTGGCGATATGAGTCCTCCCGTGCAGGCAAAATTGCTCAGAGCCATACAGGAAAAAGTCATCACTCCCATTGGAGCTCTTAGAGACATACCCGTTGATGTGCGCGTCATCGCCGCAACCAATGTTGATTTGGAAAGAGCTGTACGCGAGAAACGTTTTCGAGAAGACCTCTATTACCGGCTTAAATCGGTCGTTATTTCGGTGCCACCGCTCAGAGCCCGTCCCGAGGACATTGAGCCATTGGTTGCTCATTTTTCCAAAATGTTCAACAAAGAGTACAACAGCAACAAAAGTTTTCTTGTAAGAACCGTAAAAATTCTGGCCAAATACTCATGGCCAGGTAACATAAGAGAGCTTAAGCAGGAAGTTGAGAAACTGATAATGTTGTCTCCACAAAACATTATCAGACCGAAAGACCTCCACAAAAGATTTACAGAAGTCGTACCCTCAAATTCCCTTAAGCAACGCCTGGGTGAAATTACCCGTGAACAGTATCTGGAAGCACTTTCTACTTCCAAGACCTTGCGGGAAGCAGCAAGAAAACTTGCAGTCCCATTCAGCAGTTTCCGTGGACAACTGATAAGGTTTGGAATCTCACACCCTCGTTTGAAGGGAGCCGCGTGAAAGCGCGCACCATAAGGCTTAACACGTTCATTTCGCTGGTTTCCGGGATCATCATCTCAGCAGTCACACTAATCTACTACATTGAGACGAAAAAGGTTCTAGAGAAAAAATTCAGCGAGCTTGAAAGCGCCCAGAAGCAATCGGTTATCGAATACGCAAAAACCGTTCTTGAGTCACGAAAACACATGCTGACTGTTTACAGCGAAAACATTGATCCCAATAGCCGGCTCGCAAAGCTCGTTCTTTTAGGAAACGACAAGCAAGCAAGGCCTTTCCTTTTGCGGTTTAAGGCAAATAGCCATTGCGATTATGTGGATGTTGTGCCATCGGAAAAACCTCAAGGCAAAACTGGATTTCGTATTGGCAACATTGACGGAAAACTCACGCTACTATTGGTTTCACCACTTAGATATTTTAAGACCGAAGTAGGAAACCTCTTTCTCGGATATTACTTAAACAGCGCCATTGCAGATGAGATATCGAAGGCCACAAATTCAAAGGTAAGCTTCTTGGCCAACACTGAAAAACAGCCGCCCAACACGGTTATCCTCACAGGCAACGGTACCCCGGAAGTCAATATGACCCTGCAAAGTTCATTCGTAAGCGGGGTAAACCGGGAACTTCGGCTTTGGATATTTGTGGTCTCAGCAGCATGTCTGTTTTTATTGATTACGCTTACCTACTGGTCCCTAAGCCTAGTATTTCTTCAAAGCTTCAAACGGATAGTGAACGACATGAATGAAGGCGCTGCAGCCTTGGATAAGGGTGAAATCCGACAGAGTAAAGCCACACCGTATGTTATACGGGAAGTAAACGCCCTTTCAGATGCTTTCCATAAGTATTCAGGAAAACTCTCTGCTTTTAGCGAAAAAATAAAAAGCCAAGCAAGTACTGCGGCGCTTGGCATGGTTACGGCGCAAATCGCCCATGATATGAAGTCGGACCTTTCTACCCTTGAAAAACTGCTATACCTTGACGCAAACAATGCCTACAGCGCCCACGACAAAAAAACGATCCAAAGAGTCATTGATAAATTGCGTTCGGTTACAAGCATTGCCATGCAAAAACTTCAAAAAAAAGCCGGGGAAGTCGAATTATTCTCCCCTGAAGTAAAATCCAGCGAGCCCCTTTGTCTTCTCATTGCCCAGATTATCTCAGAAAAAAACTACCAGTATAAGGATGAGTCGCGTCTTGTGCTCCTATCCCCTCCTTTGAGTGACGGACTTTTTCACATATCAGCATCCATTCAGCCGCTGGAATTTAAACGAATTCTTTCTAACATTATTGATAACTCAGTCCAGGCATTAACCGGTTGTGGACATGTGACAGTGGATCTGGCAAGGGTGGGCCAATCTGCTGTCATTACCGTGGTTGACGACGGACCCGGCATCCCAGACGAAATTCTTCCGAAACTATGCATTCGTGGGGCATCATTTGGCAAAACAGGCGGTAGCGGCCTTGGCCTTTGGTATGCCAAGGAAATTGTTACTGCGTGGGGTGGAAACTTTAAAATCCTCTCCATTGAGGGCAAAGGGACCACAGTTGAAATCTGGCTGCCTATCATACAGACCCCAGCATGGCTCTTAACAGAGTTACGAATCCCAGCAGGCTGTGAAATTGTAATTGTCGATGATTGTCCTTCCGTGCACGAGGGATGGGACAACAAGTTAGCAGCTCTACAAATATCACCCATTCATTTCGAAAATGTGCAGGCATTTCTTAGGTGGCATAACATTCAGTCACCCTCCGAATGTCTATATCTCATTGACTACGAATTTGCCGATGAGAATCTCTCAGGTACACAAGTTATTGAACGACTGGCCTTAGGACAAAAAGCGATCCTTGTTACAGGTCTTTACGATCGCAAAGACATTCGTGCCGAGTGCGAAAGACTCAATATAAAACTCCTTCCAAAGCCACTGATATCTGTTGTGCCAGCCGGTCTGGAAGACCAAAACGTGGAAGGGAAGGCCAGTGCATAGCCTATCCAAATACTGGCCAATAGCATTTACCGTCCTAATTCCTCTTGTGTGCTTTGCAAGAAGGCCAACGGCGCAGCTAGTGTTGGAGCATGACATTTACACCAGCGCCGCACCGAGGACAGCCGAGACCCCAGTGCTTATCATTGTCAACATCATCCAATATAAGAACGATAACCTTGTAAGCCGCAAATTAATCGAAAAACTTGTAAGGACCGAACTTGGTCACAGCCATATCGGCACGCAAACATTTGACGGCTACTTTGGAATGGCCTTTTCCGCTCGAAGACTTAGCCATCAACAGCTCTTGCAACCAAAGTTGATTTTAGATATTGAAAGCCTGCGCGAAGACTCTGGCTACACAACATCCTACTCAATCACTTTCATGAATTATCAGGAAAGTTCACCGGGCCATTTTAAGGCAAAAGACGTCTGGGTGAAAGAACAGACCATTAAAGGACTTTCCGCAAGGGATATCGAAGACAGCCTTGCTCAGTACATTCAAAATGCCCTTCAGGAATTTTGTCGTACGTACACTGTCCCAAAAAATGAGAAAAATGCACCAGTAAATCCGCCGTCTCGCAAAAGTGAAAGTGGAAGCTACCGCCTAAGCTGGAACGATCCAAATGGTACTCGGCCCGCTCTTCAGCTTGGAGCAAGCGTGGGAACGCCAGCTGTGGGAAATTTTCATCTGGGCCTGACTAACATTGGTTCCCTACCCATTGCGGTTGGTCTATCAGGAATGTACTGGGGAATTGAAAGACGGGGCATCCAGGGAGAAGTGGGCTACTTCTTTGCAAGGAGAACCGCGCTCAAACAGACTATTGCTCTCACCCTTGCCGCATTCAATGAAACGACCCAAACCGAAGCACCCAATGGGAATGTCATGGGAACTTTGGTAACAACCACGAACGCTCTTAAACTTTACACCGGCCCCGCCTACGTCCTCAGTTGGAAACACATCCGCTGCGAACTGGGCGCGGGCATAAGGACAACCAGTGATGCGGCATCGTCCGTAAAAGCATTCTTTCAGATCGGATATGTGCCATGGATTCATTTTTGAAAATTTGGCGTGGACGAAAACGTGTATCTGATCCCAAAAAACACCGGAACGTATTTCGGATATCTGCATTACCCCTTATCCTGGCTCTTCTCGCTATCGGCTGCCAGCGGCAAGACACTCATCTCAAAGACATTGAACATCTTGAATGTACCCTCAAAGCAAAGTTGAGAATGGTTTCCACTGGCGCAGGAATAAGTGATGAAGCCACCTTGGAGTGGACGGCCGCTAACAATCCAAACCGGTGGATCATTCGCAAATCTGATAACAATTATGAAATGGGTCGGGACGTTATCGACGGTGCACAAAGGCAGTGGGTTGATAAATCGATGTATGCGGGCCACCTGTACACCTATGAGATTCTGGCCGAAATGGACAATCAAACTTCAGCGGAGAAAAAACAGGCGCTGCTCGAAAAAATTTCCATCGCTTCTCCAGACAAACAATGGCGGGAGGATAGAATCAAAGCGCTTTTGCTCCAAGAAGGAAAACTTGAACTGTGGGGACTAAAATTCATAGCTCCTCTCAAATGGGAAAGTACTGACATCAGCGGCATGACCCAATGGGTGATCGAGAAAAAAGAAGAGGGCGCCGGCAGACCCACTAAGGAACTCACCCGCATCACCCCCATCAGCGGAAGACATGAGTTCACTGATTACGATGTCGATGACACAATCTCGTTATTCTATGATTTCGTAGCTATTGGCACCTCCAAAAGCGCCGAAGGCCACCCCATCGAAACGCGCTTCATCGTGAAATCCATCGCAGTAAAAAACGGCACCATGTACGAATTTGACTGGCAGAGAATGGGGAGGGCAGTGAGGGATTAGGGGCCAGCGCAATGGTTGCGACCATCTATTTATTCTAAACCCGCGCCGCGATACTCGAGACTATTCAACCGAATCTGACGCCTGATCCGTGGGTCCCAATTAGCATTGACCCAGAATGCTATTTCTTTACTTCGGCATCTGCTCAAGTTTGACGGAAGAAGGGCTCGCAAGCTCGGCTTTTGTGAAGGGCGATTCTGGGGTGGAAACTTTAGCGGATTTGCCTTCTACCCTGAGCTCTTCAGGCCAAAGGAGGGCCGTCACAGGACAGCCTTCCTTCAAATCAAATTGAGTAACGACGGTTGAGCGGGGAACAACAAATGTGGATGTTTTAGTTTTGAGTTTGACGGTATCCTTATCGAAGGATTTTATAATTCCTTCGATTTTGAAGTGTTTTGAGACGTAGCCTAAACAGCTGCTTGAGAGAACGAAAAGAATAAACAGGCACGCTGGATTGATTTTCATGTGGCCCCTTCCCAAGTGGCAAAAAAAATCAGTTTCCAAGCCGCGAAGATTCGAGGCTATTCATCCGACGAATTGGGCGAACGATCCGTGTGTCCCGACGATCCGCTGCGGTAACGTAAACTGCCTCCATCCATCGCATATGCTTCTTTAAGACGTTGTACGTTAAATGGCTTGAAATTCTTTATTCTACATTGTTCAGCAGTCACCTTTGCTGCTGTCATGCAGGCAACTGTGTGCTCCTGTGGCTCGTCATTATTGTCAAATTCACACATGGCTGCACCCAAAGCAAATTTCACCGGAACAGAAGACCTATCATTTTCACCGCATTTTATGTCAAACGACGAATAGTCAGGCATCTTCTTCTCCACAATCCAATTACCCCAGCAGCTCTTTGGCTTGGCCTCCCTAGTAGGCGTTACAGGTTTTCCCTTGAATCTGCTAAGGACAATAGGGCTATTATCCGTAGCACATGTCTTTGCGTCCTGTGGGCAAGTGCCATTTATTTGAGGAGCACACCAAGCGGTTGCCGTTCCGTAGTACCTACTACCATCATCACGCTCCATCAATCTTCTGACTTCTCCCCAACAGACAGGAAATTGAATCTCAGGGCTTGAATCATCACATTGTGCTGTAAGAACGAGACGCTCGGCCTGACCCATAATCCACCCTAGGTACTGAATTATTCTCGGGCGATCAGCTGATGAAATAGAAGGATCTATGAAAACGAAAAATAGCAGTAAGTAACTAACAGTGAGTCCAGTTCGACATTTCAAGCGCCACCTCCACAACAACCTCGTCCAACCCATCTACCGGAATCAGTCCCTAAATAACGCTTAGACGTCATCGAGGTAAAGACAAAAACCACTTTTATTATACCAGGGATTGCCTATTGTCTAAAATTCCGCACAGCCCGAATACAAGAGATGTCGCTTGCCGCAATCGAATACTTGGGATTTCAAGTACTTGGGAGTATAGCCGAAGACCCGATTGGTGAACTCATCCAGTGCACAACAATGAGACAGCCAAAAGACCCAGAATTGCCTTTGGATTGCACTCGCACAATGAACCTGGCCACAGATTGGACAATCTAGATGGAAATACAAGGCATAAGAGTTTGGCATGGGCCCTGCAATTTTTCGTTCTGAGGGTCTACATCATGGCAATCTGCGAAGACAACTTCAACGATCAAGCTCCTATTGAACGGTTTCTTACCTTTAAGAAAATCGCCCTTTTGATTATCTTGGTTATGGTTTCAAATAACGACCGTGCTATAGCTGGAGAAAGAGGGGGAGGTGAGGAGCACTCAACTAAGGAGGTCCCTTCGAAACCGCCAGGCTCACACCCCCCACACCATGTCCCCCGGGGCGGTGACCATACCTTGGTGAAGTCGGACGGGACATTGCACAGGCTCTCGCACGCATTTGGCCAATCGGCAAGGCAATCCGTAGGACAAGCCATTTTCATGAACGAACTTGCTCGCCAGATGCTGGGCACGGGTGCGAACAAGGGCGTAACTGCCGATGAAGCACGCCTTCAAAAGTGGCTAGAGGGGCTAGAAAAGCTGCGTGTGTCCGAGACCAATCGCAAGGAGATTTCCGACCAAGCCCAGTTATCAAAGGCAGATCGTGATCAGGCCTCTCAGATTATGGCTAATCAAGCAAATGCAAATGCTTCTTCTGCGACAAAAGGGAACAATGGTTCGGACAGACGGGCATTAGACATCACTATTCAAGCCGGTCAATCCACTGCGGTGCAATCGTTTGCAGGTTCGTCAAGCCCTTCGTCGGATCAGGGTTCGCCTACCACCGAGAAGTCCATGCTCCCAGAAGGGGTACTTGACCTAGCGAACATGCCGGCGGATTTTGGGAAAGGAACCGGACCAGATGGGTCTCGGTCACCGTTGCCTTCAGACGGTAGAACTCCCTCAAGTTTAGAAGCAAAGTCGCCTTCCAATGTTGGGAACACACCCACTTCAAAACCGGAAAGTTTTTCGTCATTCACTGTTGCGATCGAAAAAGGGTCGGCTGAACAAGCCGCAATACCGGACACAGCCAGTGCGCAAAACGACAGAGATAAATCAGCCAAGGAATTACGGGATTCAAAAAACAGGGTTGTGCAGCCGAATTATCAGGGGAGTGAGACTACTCAAGAAGATGAGCCCAAGTCCACTACCGCACAACCAAGCGGGAATGAGACTTCAGAGCTACCTCCGGTAGCCGAGAACGAACCACCAGATGTGCAAAAGCCCCCAAAGAAGCTGGATCCACCGCCACAACCCCAACCGTCGCCCATATCATCGCCTACCCCACAGGTAGTGGAGAGCAAGACTACCGAACGCACCACAGAGAAGGAAGTAATTCCGCCATGGTTTGCAATAGCTTTGATTATTGCTCTGGGGATATTCGGTTTTGCCATATTTCATGGGGGATCGAAAAGATCCAACAGCTATACTACGAATACTACGAATAATATCGTGATTCAGCGGACAGGGGGCAATGAACAGTCCGGAGTTTCGCAATTAGCGGAAGGAAATGGACGAGTATGCGTTGTCTCCCCGAGTAGCGAAGAAAAAAAGTGTTATGCGGAAATACGAAATCCGGCCGGAGAGAAGGAACAAGAAGGGGAGCTTTTGGAAGATGCCGTGATTCGGCT
>JACQOU010000321.1 GCA_016207775.1 Deltaproteobacteria bacterium | reverse complement strand
CTTGAGCTGTCAAGCGTGGGGTTGTACCCTACCGCCTGATGGTAAGCGACAAGTCCATTTACATTAAGACCTTTGGCTGTCAGATGAACGTGTACGATTCTGACCGAATGCGCGCAGGTTTGGAGAAAAATGGATTCCGGCCTGAGCCGGACGTACGGCGCGCAGACGTCATTTTGTTAAATACATGCAGCATTCGCGAAAAAGCTGAGCACAAAGTGCTGAGCCTGCTTGGTCAGCTCAGGACTTTAAAAGATCGTGATCCACACAAAGTGATTGGCGTCGCGGGATGTGTAGGTCAAAGGATGGGGCGCGCGCTTTTGCAAACCATTCCGGCCCTGGACTTCGTGGTTGGGCCTGATGCGATCGATCGGCTGCCCGGTATTTTGGAAGAGGTTTATTCGAAAGGCAGTCGGGTTGTCGATACGCAGCTCGACGGGGGCGGTCGGGTTTATTCGCAGCCAGTGCCCTCTGCCGCCTGGGCGCGACCAGCAGAATTTTTGACAGTAATGAAGGGGTGCGACCATTTCTGTTCCTATTGCATTGTGCCCTTTGTGCGAGGGCGTGAGAAGAGCAGGCCCATAGCAGAAATCATTGCAGATGTGAAAAGATTGGTGGCTGCTGGCGCAAAAGAGATCACGTTCTTAGGTCAAAATATTAATACCTATGGCAAGGGAACCGCTGAGACACTCAGCCAATTGATTGATGAAGCTGATCGAGTGACCGAGCTTGAGAGAATTCGCTATGTGACTTCTCATCCAAGAGATTTGAACGAGGAGTTGATGTCTCAGTTTGGAAATACCCCCAAACTTTGTCCCGCTCTTCATCTTCCGTTTCAGGCTGGCAGCGACCGTATTTTAAAGAGAATGGCGCGTTTCTACACGCAGGCCGAGTATTTGGCTAAAGTGGAAAGACTGAGACACTACTGTCCGGATATTGCGCTTTCTACGGATGTGATTGTCGGGTTTCCAGGTGAAACGGAGGAAGATTTCAAACAAACACTTCATCTATTAGAATCTGTACGATTTTCCGGCGCTTTTCTCTTTAAATATTCCAGTCGTCCCGGGACCCGGGCTTCCCACTTTACCGACGAAGTTGCCGAACCCGTGAAAGAGGAGCGGCTTGAGCGTGCCCAGGAAATTGCATATGGCTGGATAAAGAAAGAAAACGAAGGGAAGAAAGGGCGAAAAGAAAAGTGCTTGATTGAGTCCTTGGATAAAAAAGGTTCGTATTACATGGGTCGCAGTCTTTCTAACAAGGTGGTGCACGTGCTTAATGCGGGGGCGGCCTGCCTAGGCAAAATCATAGAGGTCGAAATTACGGATGCCACTGTGGCAAGTTTGAAAGGGTATTATGTCGGAGCACCCAAAGTTTCCAGGCAAATGGATCCAAAAATATCCGCTTCTGTTCCGCCAGCCTAAAATGGAGCCTTCCGAAGCTGCCAGGATTTTTTTTGCAGTATGAATGCAAGTCCGACTAAGCCACTGAAGATAAATATTACGGGTCTTAGAATAGATACTGAATTAATAGCGGCGGCAGAAAATATGATCAAGCCAACCAATAGGGGAGCCCAAAGCTGTTTGACTCGTTTGGCATACAGTTCAAGCAGGGGAACTTGAAACTGGGTAGCTGGCAGGCAATTGTACAAAGATATCGGTGATAGCAAAACGCCCGCGACAATACCTTCGAGCACACAAGCATCGATCAACGGCGTGTGGAAAGGAACAAAAGAAAACAATGCATAGTACGAGTTCGCAAAGCCCCCACCCAAAAAGCCAAGCCCCATTCCTGAGAGAAAAGTGAACAAGGCGGGTGCCGATGGGTGGATAGCCGGGTCCCACAAAGAGAGGCTGAGTTCAACAAGGCCGCTCTGCTGAGCTGCTGCAGAACTGATTGCGCTTATGAAAAGGATGGCACACGGAGAATATAGGGTACGTGCCCACTTCAATAGAACTGGACGCGTAAGATGAAAACGCCGAATTGTCGACAACTCCGACAGAGTCAGCGACAACCCGACAAGCGTAAATGTGTTTATCTTAGCGAGCACAGGCAAGAACCGACCCGCTGACAGTCCTATAGCAACAAAATATACGCCACGCCGAAACTGAGGCATTTTCCAAAGGTTTACTTGTGGAGAGCGGGCTTCAAAAAACCAGCCTCCTAGGCACGAAAGCAAAATGGCAAACGAAAAATATCGAGGCAGCAGCAGGGTGCTAAGAAGGCTTTCTTGTAAAGACCCGAAGTTTAAGACGAGCAGGTACAAACTCAAACAGGTAAAAGCAGCCTGAGCATTCAAGAAGTTTCCAAGAAGGGCGAGGTTTTTCCGGAATGGAAAAAGAATGGAACCCAAGGCGGTAAAGAACAAAGGATTCCATAGGCCAATGACCGCTGTGGTTGCTCTGTGCACAGTCCCTTCATGCCGAGCGTGAGTCATCATGGGTTGAGGGCCTGGACTGCGCAGCTTTTGTATGGACAGCCAAAGCAACACGAGCGCCATCCCCAGAAAGGTACCGTCCGAAAAAAGCACAAATTGCGAACTGGCTACAAACAACTGTGAAGCCTGGATAAGATTTGCGCCCCCAAGCAAGAAGAAGAAACTGGCGACTGTGCATCCGAGTCCCCAAAGGCTGACATCGAAAAGAACACTCAGCAAGAACAGAGCAAAAGGCAGCAGGCAAGGGGGTCGCGGAACATTCAGTGTGATGGTTCGTTCCAAAAGCGTTTTTTTTGAATCGATCTCGAAGAGCCGGTACACGTACACCCACGTTGATTTCAAAGAAAATCGTTGTTGGTGAGCCGAGTGCAGTTCCAGGTTGCAACGTACGGCAGGGTCAGATGCCGATGCTTTGGGGCCAAAGCGTTGCATAAAAAGAAGGGCATGGGAATCTGCCTGCTGGGAAAGTTGGCAGGGGCTGGGTATCTTTTCGACCCCGTTTTGCTGTTGAAGAAGCCGTTGCAGCCGAAAGCCCGCTACTTTCGCCTCATCGTATGGCAACAGGACAAGGATAAAAGCACAAAAGACTCCGCTGATTAGAAATGCGAAGAAATTGCCCGTTTTCATGTCTTTAAATGATACCAGGTACTTCCTTTCTTTTGCGAAGGAAACCAATAAGGAAAGGTGTTGACTTTGCCATGGTGCAGCATTACCCGAATGAGAGTTAAACCTGGATTTTGCATTTGGAATCGTGATGAGGCCGAGGAAGTTTTTGATATGTT
>JACQOU010000320.1 GCA_016207775.1 Deltaproteobacteria bacterium | reverse complement strand
TTCCCGTGCCGCTTTCGCCCCGAATCAGCACAGAGGTATCCACTTTGGCGAGCTTATGGATAATACTAAATACTTTCTGCATTTCACTTGAGCTGCCGACGAATTCTCCTCCCTCAAAACGAATCACCGGAGCTGAGTACGCCATATTCTGGATCATCTGCTTGGCTTCGATCGCCCTTTGGACCATTTCCACGATTGCCTGGTGTTTTATGGGCTTGGCCAGATAATTGTAGGCCCCTTCTTTAGTGGCTCTCACAGCATCTTCAATGGTGCTGTAAGCTGTCATTATGATGACAATGATGGAAGGGTCGAATTCCTTTATTTTCTTTAAGCACTCCATGCCATCCAAGCGCGGCATATTCACATCGAGCATCACCAAGTCGCTGCGTTGATTGTGAAGAGAGTCCAGCGCCTCAACTCCATCAGCGGCTTGATAGACTTCAAACCGGTTGCGTTCCAAAGCCTCTGCGATTGTCCGCCTCAGCTCCTCATCATCTTCAACGACAAGAACTCTTTTTTTATTCATGGTTACCTCACGATACTGGCAGTGACACAGTAAAAATACTGCCCTTGCCCAGTTCACTTTTCAGTTCAACAAAACCGCGGTGTAATTCTACGAAATATTTGACCAGATATAAACCAAGGCCGGTACCTTTTACAGAGCTGGCAGAAGCGTCGCTGCATCTATAAAATTTTGAAAAAACTTTTTCCTGCTCTTCAAGAGCAATTCCTACGCCTTGGTCAGCAACAGAAACTTGAATCCAATCTCCAGACTCTTTTGAAACAATGTTAATCCTACTGTTGGACGGGGAATATTTGATGGCATTTTCAACGAGATTGGCAAGAACCCGTCGAATAAGCCTCACGTCGTATTTAAAGGAAAAAATAGGTTCCAGTTCAGTCACAATTTCTATGCTTTTTTCTTTTGCCAGGAAAGCTTTGCTATCAATGACTTCCAAAATGGTTGTATTGATGTCTCGAGAAGTTTTTTGCACGGGCACGGTTGCGCTTTCAATCCGAGTAACATCCAAAATTGATTCCACGTATTGGCTCAAATCATCTGATGTTTGAATGATAGCCGTTACAGAGCTGCGAGCCCCTTCAGTCGACACTTCATTGATTAGTAACTCTGCGTTTCCCTGGATGCGAGCGATGGGCGTTTTCAAATCATGGGAGACCAGGGATAGAAAGTTGGTTTTCAACTGTTCAAGTTGAGCCATCATTTCACTTTTTTCTTGGTAGTGCCACCGTTTACGGTATTCATCTACGAGACGGTAGGGAATGACGAGGTAATAACCCACGCAAGCGACGATGAACGGGTGTGCGAGGTCCACCCAGCAATCGAAGTACGCGAGAACCAACCAGGAAACTGTAAACAGCAAAAGAACTTCACTCACGACAAAAAAGATTCCTCTTCCGGGGGACAGATAAAGAACCATGTTCACTGTGAGTAGCCCCACAATGAGAGAAAGCAGAATATTGAACCATTGCGCCGATTTAAAAACGGCATTGTTGTTCAAAAGGGTTGCAAGACTTTGTGCAGCTCCCTCAAGAAGGGGTGTGGATAAGGGTTCGCGGCTAAAGGGCGTAAAGATATGGTCGAGACCTTTCTTTGCCTCTAAGGAACTTCCGATGAGAACAATTTTGTTGTGGAAGGTATCCTTAGGGAACTGGCCAGTGGCTACGAGTTGGCTGGAGATCGTTGGATAGCTTCCTGCTCCCCCGCTCCAGTTGATGTACGTTTGGAGGGTTGCTCCGCTTTCGCCATACCTGTGGGAATGACGGAAAGTGAGTGGCTGCGATTCGCCTTTATAAAGTCTGGCGAGCTCAGAATACACAGTGGGCACTCCCTCGATAGCAATCATCACCCGTCGACTGACCGAATCAGCTCCGTAGCTGAAATTGTCCCTTGAAATAAATCCAGGAAAAAAGTTCGAGAGACTCTTTAAAGCCTGTGGAGGAGTCTTACCCAAACTTTCGTCGTCAATATATCCAACCAAAGCATGCGGGACCTTCCCGAAAGATTGCGCAATAAGCCCAAGCTCCGACTCACTATAATTTTTTTCGTTTAGCGAAGTGATGATGCCAACTGCCTTCGGTTTTTCTTCGGCAAGCGCCCCAAGGACCTGGGACAGTTCCAAGGAGGGGATTCGCAACTGACCTCCATAGCGAATGCTGGCTTTGTCGTCATACTGAATGAGCGCAATGGCGGGATGAATGTCCTTCTTCCAGCGCAAGCGGAATTGAACATCCACCAAGAAGCCCTTCAGGCCATCAAATTCGAATTGCCCCAATACAAAAACAAATAGAATGGCTAAGCAGCTTGCTGACAAATGAGAGAATACCGTGGACAGAGACCTAATTGCCTGCTCCTTTTGAGTGGCGCCAGACAAGGTACTGTTTCTCTTGCCACTATTACCAGTCATTAACCAGCTAACCTCTCGTAAACAAAAGCTTTTTACGTGGGGACGAAATAGCCCCATCCCCTTAGTAGCGCCTAATATAAAGCGTATGGTCATTAAGCACAAGTGCCTGAGGATCTAAATACTTGGCAGCCTAATGTTCATTGCATCGAGGGCTTGGTTGGCAAGGGCATCTGCAAGCGTGTTTTGCTCTCGCGGGACGTGCTCAATAATGAAGCTCTTAAACTTTTTCAATTTTTCCCGGGCCATTTGGTACAGGGGGATCAGATGGCCGGAGCGAACCTTGTACTGTCCGTTCAGCTGGCGCACCAGAAGTTCGGAGTCGGACCGGATCGTTAACTGGGCGGCACCGTGCAGTAGACTGGCGTCCAAACCTTTTAGCAAGCCCTGGTATTCTGCAACGTTGTTAGTCTCTATTCCAAGGGCAATACCCTGTTTCGCAATCATTTGGTCGTTATGGAACAAAACATAAGCACAGGCAGCAGGACCCGGATTGCCCCTTGAAGCACCATCACAATAAAGAACCATTCGTTTTCCCCCCCTTATTTTGTCTGCTGGATTATTGGGCTGGCGGATTTTGTTCATCCTCATCCTTGGAAACGGAAATCATAATTTTTCCGCAGTTGGGACAGCGGTGAATGGCTTGGTAGCCGATTACTTCGTTGTACATCTGTGGCCGAATTCGCATATGGCAACCCAAGCAAGTGCCACTCTCTACTTCAACAACAGCAACTCCTTTTAGCCGTGAGGTAAGCCGACGATAAAGAGTGGCAACTTCAGAATCGAGGCCTTTTACCACCACATCTCGTTTTCCAATCAGTTCTTCTCGCTGGGTCAATAACTTTTTTCCGTCCACCTCAAGCTGAGAAATATTT